>CAMAXB010000149.1 GCA_945862035.1 Opitutus sp. GAS368 | reverse complement strand
TGTCGACTGATTCTCGGCGGAGGAGGGCGCGGGTACCATCGTTGTCGAGGAAGGAGACAAAGCTCTCGAACCACGGCGCCTGCGAGCGCCAGAGACGCCGGGTTTGCTTTGACGCGAGGTCCAGCTCGTCGAGGAAGGGCTGGTCGCCCTCGGCCGAAGCGCCGGCACCGGCGAGGTAGATCTTGCTCCCGTCGGGGCTGAATTGGAGCGCGAGCCGCCCCAGGACATTGCGGACCAGCACCGGGGTTCCGGGATCGGAGTAGCGGTCCTCCGAGGAGCGATCGAAAAGCGCGACGCCGTCGGTGCCGGGGGTGGACGGGTTGACGAGCCAGGTGCGCGTCTGGCGCGTACGCGTCCACGCTTCGGTGACGAGTGCGCGGTTGGCGTCGCCCCAAGCCACGCCCACCACGCGGAGGGAAAACTGTTGGTGGCGCGAGGGCGCGGCCGCAAAGGGCGCGGCGAGCGTGAACCACGCATCGCGCCAGTCGGCGGGCTTGCCGCCGTCGCCGCCATCGATCGCCTCGACCCAGCTCAGCGTGGCGGGGGCGTCGGCGCGCCAGGCCATGCCGCGGGGGCCGGTGCGGGCGGAGCCGCTCGCGATGGAAACGTTTTCGGCGCTCGGGAGGTCGGCGACGGTCTTGATGAACGTGCCCTGGCGGTCAAAAATCTGCGTCCGCAGCGCGAAGCGGCCGACGGGCACAAGGTAGGAGTAGGGCCGCAGCACGGTGGAGACCATGACGTAGCGACCATCGGGGGACGGGCTGGCGCCGCCGATCACGCCGCGGGGGCCGAAGGGCGTGACCTTGCCGTCGGTGCCGACGAGCACCAGCTCGCCCGATGCGTGGTGATCGAAGAGGGCCTCATCGTGCGGGCTCCCGAGAAGATCCTGGAAGGTCGGCGCGGGCGCGGGCGGACCGGAGTTTTCCTGAAGGATCGGACCGGAGGGCGTGCGTGGCTCGACGGGAGCCGCGCCGCGATCGGAGGGAACACGGACGACGAGCAGCGTGGCGGCGTCGACCCAGGCGAAACCGTCGGTGAGCGTGGCATTGACGGGCAGGTCGGCGAGGCGGCGGGCTTGAGCGGACGCCGCGTCGGCGATCCAGAGCTCGATGCGTGACTCCTGCTGGAGCGTGAAGGCGAGGGCCTTGCTGTCACCGGACCAAGCGGCGGTCAGAATGCGTGGGGTGGCGGGCAGGCCGGTGACGCGCGTGGTGGTCCCGTTGTCGAGGGAGGTGAAGGAAACGCCGTTGAAGGTGATGGCGCGGCTGGGGCCGTCGACGGTGGGGTTGATACGCAGACCGGCGATGCGCAACTCAGGTTGGGCCAGCTCCGCGATGTCGGGCCGCTCGGCCCGGGTGAGGATGATCATCCGAGTGCGGTCGGGACTGAGGGTGATCGAGGGGGTGGCGGGCGCGTCGACGATGGCGGCGAGGACGTCCGAGGGTTTCTGGTAGCCGGACTGCGCCGGCGAGATGAGCGGGAGGGCAGCGGCCATGGTTACGGACATCAGGCGGGTGAAGGAACGCATGGCGGGAGACTTACGCCTGACCGGGGGATTGGCAACGGCGGAGCGGATGAAAGCCGTCGCTGGGCGTCCGGTTGCTGCGCGCGCGGGCCGCCGGCACGCTTGATTGTGGATGGGCACGTAGGGGGCGCGACTCGTGCGCGCCTTTCGAACCGGGCGTGGTCGAGCCACGCCCCTTGTCGCAATGAATCGGAGCGGGCCAGGGGTCCGCGCTTCTAGAGGGTTGGTCTGGCGGGATTGCGCGTGTCAACCGCGGCGGGCGCCCTCATGTTTCCCGATCCCACCTATGACCGCCTATGTCAAAGAAGCCCGCGCGACCGCTGCGCTCGCCCTGCCGATCATTGTCGGCCAGGTCAGCCAGATGCTGATCGGCATCACGGACGCCGTGATGATCGGACGGGTCGGGACGGTCCCGCTGGCGGCGTCGGCCTTTGCGAGCACGCTGTTCGGCATGATTTTCGTGGTGGGGATCGGGCTGCTGGTGCCGGTGGCCGTCCTCGTGGCGCGGGCGCATGGGGCGCGGAGTGATGCGGAGGCCGGGGTGTGGCTGCGGCACGGTCTGGTCCTTGGGGCCGGGGTCGGGCTCGGCGGGACGATCCTGCTGCTCCTGCTGGGCTCGCAGCTGCACCGCTTCGGGCAGTCGGCGGAGGTGCTGGCGGAGGTCAGTCCGTACTATGAGATCGTCGCGTTGACTGCGATTCCGGCGATGATTTTCCAAGTCCTCCGGCAGTTTGCAGAGGCCATGGGCAAGCCCTGGTTGCCCATGGTCATCATGCTGGTGGGAGTGGGCCTGAATGCGCTGCTCAACTGGGTGCTGATCTGGGGCCACTGGGGCGCGCCGGAATTGGGCTTGGTGGGGGCCGGTTGGGCGACCCTGATCTCGCGCGTTGCGGGCTTGGGTGTGCTCTACCTCTGGGTGCGAAACCACCACGGATTCGCGTCCGTGTGGCCCTACCGCGGGGCGGAGCGCGGCTGGTTCGAGGGCCTTGCGCGCGAACGCTTCAAGCGGATGGCGCACATCGGGGTGCCTGCGGCAGGGATGCTGATGTTTGAGGTCGGAGCTTTTTCCGCGGCGGCGGTGATGGTGGGCTGGCTCGGGGCCGTGCCGCTGGCGGCGCATCAGATCGCGCTGACCTGTGCGTCGTTCACCTTTATGTTTCCGCTGGGGCTTTCGATTGCCGTAAGCATGAGGCTGAGCCGGGCGGTGGGACAGAACAACCGGGCGTCATTGCGGCCGATCGGTTTCAGCGCGCTGGGGATGTCGACCTCGGTCATGGCGCTGTTCGCACTCACGTTCGCCCTGGTCGGCGGCTGGCTGGCGGCGGGGTTTGTGGAGGACCCGGAGGTGATTGCGCTGGCCGGACGCCTGCTGTTTGTGGCCGCGATCTTCCAGCTCTTTGACGGGGCCCAGGTGGTCGGGGCTGGCGCGTTGCGCGGCTTGGCGGACGTCAAGGTTCCGACGCTGATCACCTTTACTGCCTATTGGGTGGTAGCGCTGCCCGGCGGCTATCTCCTTGGCGTGCGCGGACCCTTTGGTGCGGTGGGGGTGTGGGCGGCGCTGGCGGCCGGTCTTGCCCTCGCGGCGGTGTTCCTGGCGTGGCGCTTCACGCGTCTGGCGCGACTTTCGGCTACGGGGTGAGGCGCGCCCGGACCTCCGTGAGGGAAAGCCCGTCGATCTGAACACGCTTTTGGCGGGAAGTGCTCCCGGTCGCAATCGTTACGGCGCGACGAGGTAGATCAAGGGACTCGGCGAGGAAGCGGCCGAGCTCCTCATTGGCGCGACCCTCGACGGCGGGCGCATGGACCTTGACCTTGAGCGCGTCCCCCAGCCAGCCCACGACCGCGCTGCGCGGCGCGTTGGGCACGGCCTTGATCGCGAGCTGGCAGGAGGGGACCGTCATGGAGCTCCGGAAAACGTTAACCACGGATGGACACGGATGCACACGGATTGGATCCAGAATCCGATGGCTTGAATCCGTGTCTATCCGTGTTCATCCGTGGTTAAAACGGATCGATCTTCATCCTAACTCAGCGCTTCGGCGAGGGCGGCGATGATGTCAGCGGGGTCCTCGCAGCCGATCGCGAGGCGCAGGAGTTCCGGATTGAGACCGCTGGTGGCGAGCTCGGCGCGGCCGGCCTCGCTGGTGACGAGATCGTAGTGCGCGAGATAGATGAACGGGCTGATCAGCGACGTTTTCATGCCGAAGCTCGGCCCCTTCGGAATGCGCAGCCGGTCGTAAAAGCGATCAAGCGGCATGCGCAGCGTAAACGTCACCATCGCACCCACGTGGGCCGGACTGCGGGCGATCTTGAGGTAGTTGGCGCGAGAGGCGGGGTGGAGAGACCAGAAGACGTCGCGCACGCGCGGATGGTGCTCGAGGAAGGAAACCACCTGGGGGGTCGTCGCGTTGGTGCGGGCGATGACCGGCTCGTAGTCGCCGATCTGCGCTGCGAGCCGGGCGAGGTCGCGCCGGTAGATCGATTCGGCGCGCAGGGTGCAGTGTGTGCGCAGGTGAGCGGCGTCGGGTCCGGCGGGATTAACGATGATGGCCCCGGCGATGACGTCGCCCTCGCTCGCGGCATACTTGGTCAGGCTGTTCACCACGAGGTCGGCGTGCGGTAGGACCTCGACATTGAACGGGGACACGAGGGTCGGATCGAGGATGACCCGCGCGCCGTGCTGGCGGGCGAGGGCGGCGAGGGCGGCCAGATCCGCGGTCTGGATCAGGGGATTGGTGGGCGCCTCGGTCACAATGCCGGCGACGCGGTCGCCGCGCTCGGCGAGGAGGCGGGAGAGGGCCCCGAGGTCCTGGACATCGGGCAGGTAGACGTAGTCCTGCGGGCGGGCGGCGAATTTTTTGACGATGGCAATCGTGTCGAGGTAGAGCCAGCCAACCTGGATCCAAATGGTCCGGCCGCGGGCGGCCTGCAGATCGGAGAGCGCACGCCAAGCGGCGTGGAACGCGCTCATGCCGGTATGGGTGAGAATGAGATCGGCGTCACCAGCGGTGGGATAGGCTTTGCGGAGTACGGCGCGAACCGTGGCCAGCGCGTCGCCCGGGTGGAGGGCTTCGTTTGCCGCCGCCGGGATCAGGCCCCGTCGAACGAGATGGTCCTCGGCCTCGCGCGAGGAGAGGAACCCGCCGGTGTGCTGGAGGTAGGTCTTGGCGCGCGCAAAGAATTCCGGATTCTCGGGATGGGCGACCCCATGGAGGCCGTCGTGATTGATCCGGGTCGGTTGAGCGGCCCCGAGATGGACCGCGAGGCTCTCAGCAGAGCGCTGCGAGGCGGTGAGCCAGATCGCGTGTCCGGCCAGCCCCAGCTCCTGCGCGAAGAGCGTGGCCAGTTGCCGGCAGAAAGGATGGACGACAAAGCGCGGGTAGCCCGAAGTCAGATGGCGGGTGATTTCAGGGTCTTTTTCCTCGTAGCCGATGACCGCGCGCAGGGTGGGCAGGCTGCAGGAGACCCCGTGGACACTGGGGGGAATGCGCTGACCGAGCGGGAGAGGAGGGAACGCCGACATGGGACGGGCACACTGGCAGACTTCGCCGGCCGCTGGCAAGTCGGCGGACAGCCGGCGCCGGCTGTCCCGCCCGAGAGTGTGGGCCGCTGTCCTACCGGTTTTGAAGTGGTAAAAAATATCGCCAGCCGGGGAACCCTCACTGAGCGTGTCCGTTCATGAAATTGATCTCATGGAACGTGAACGGCGTACGCGCCGCTCTGAAGAAGGGCCTGTTGGAGTTCATGGAGGGCAGCGGTGCGGACGTGATTTGCCTCCAGGAGACCAAGGCCCACCCGGGGGATGTGCAGCACGTGGCGTGGGCTGCGGGCTACACGCCTCACTGGTACTCGGCGCTCAAGAAGGGCTACTCGGGCACCGTGATCTTCACCAAGAAGCCGCCGAAGGCGGTGACCTGTGGCATTGGAATGGCGGGGCATGATGATGAAGGCCGCGTGATCACGGCCGAGTTCGCCGATTTCCACCTGGTGAATGTGTACCAGCCAAACTCCCAGCGGGGGCTGACCCGGCTCGATTACCGGGTGAAGGAGTGGGATCCCGCGTTTTTGAAGTACCTCCTCAAGCTGGAGCAGAAGGGCAAGCCGGTGATCTTCGGGGGGGATCTCAATGTCGCGCACACGGAGATCGACCTCACGAATCCCAAGACCAACCGCCGGAATGCGGGTTTCACGGACGAGGAGCGCACCAATTTATCGACCCTGTTGGACGCGGGCTTCGTGGACACCTTTCGCGAGTTTGAAAAAGGTCCCGGTCACTATTCCTGGTGGAGCCAGATGATGAACTGCCGCGCCCGGAACATCGGGTGGCGCGTCGACTACTGGGTGGCGTCCGCCAAACTAAAGCCGGCGCTGAAACGGGCGTGGATCATGCCTGAGGTGATGGGCAGCGATCACTGTCCGGTCGGGGTGGAGCTGACATGAGCACCGGCGCGGCGATTTCGAAGTGGGTGCGGCACGGGCGTTCGACGATCCACGGGCGTGGCCTCTACGCCCATTGCGCGATCCCGAAGGATACGCGGGTGATCGAGTATGTGGGTGAGCGCATCACGAAGGCGGAGTCGGACCGCCGCGATGCCGAACGCTGTGCGCGGCGCGACGGTGGCGGGGATGGGTGCGTGTACATCTTTGAGCTCAACAAGCGTCATGACCTCGACGGGGACGTCGCGTGGAACCCGGCGCGCCTGATCAACCACAGCTGCGAGCCGAACTGCGAGCCGCAGGGCATCCGGGGCAAGATTTGGATCGTGGCGACGCGCGATATCGCGGCGGGGGAGGAGCTGCTCTACGACTATGGTTTCGATTACGAAAACTGGCGGGATCACCCCTGTCGCTGCGGGGTGGAGGCCTGTTTTGGCTATATCGTCAAGCGGAGCCAGCGCTGGCGGGTCCGGCGGGCGATAGCGCGGGGAGCGGCCGACACCAAGACGTCACGATAACGGGCTTCCGGCCGCGCCGGTCTTCACGCTAGCGTCTCGGCATGATCCGCCTCTCGCTGCTTCTGATTCTCCTGTTTATCGCTCGGTCAGCCCCGGCGGCCGAGCCTGCGGCCCGGTTCAGCTTCGTGGCGATCGGCTGCATGCCCTACGGGGAGCAAAACTATGCCGGGTTTGAGCGACTGATCGCGGAGATCAACCGCCATGCCCCCGCGTTCACGGTGCATTGCGGCGACACAAAGGGAGGGTCCGAGATTCCGACCGACGTCTTCCTGGCGCGGGTGCGCGGCTGGTTTGACTCGTTTGAAGGGCCCCTGATGTACACGCCGGGCGACAATGAGTGGACGGACGTTCATCGGGAGAGTAACGGACGGCAGGACCCGCTCGTCTGGCTGGGCAAGGTGCGCGCGGCGTATTTTGCGGAGGAGCGAAGCCTCGGTCGACGGCCCTTGCCGCTGGTCACGCAGCGGCGGTCGCCGGAGTATGCGGAATTCGTGGAGAATGCACGCTGGACGGTCGGAGGCGTGGTCTTTGCCACGGTGCATGTGGTCGGGAGCAACAACAACCGGGATCCGGAGCGCGCCGGCGCGATGGCCGAGTTTGCGGCGCGTGACCGCGCCAATGAGGCGTGGGTCCGCGCGGCCTTCGCCGAGGCGAAGGCGACGGGCGCACCGGGCCTCGCGCTTTTCTTTCAGGCGCAACCCTTCCAGCAAGGGTCCGGGGAAGCCGGCCGGCCGGAAGGATTCCGGCGATTCCTCGACACGGTGGAAGAGGAGTCGGTGGCGTTCGGGCGTCCGGTCCTGCTGGTACACTCGGATGAGCACCGCTATCGGCTCGAGATCGGCAAGGCGTTCGAAGTGGGCGGCGCACCGCGGGCTAACGTGACCCGGTTGGAAACGTTTGGGGCCAGTGACCTCCACGGGGTGGTCGTGACCGTCGATCCTGCGTCCGCGCAGGTGTTTCTCGCCGGACCCCTGCTGGTTCCGGGAAATCCACTGCCCGTGCTGCCCCGGGCGCGGTCCGTGCCCTGAGAACGGGATCTGCGCGG
>CAMAXB010000148.1 GCA_945862035.1 Opitutus sp. GAS368 | reverse complement strand
GCGGTCGACGTGGGATTCCGCTGCAAAGTTCACGATGGCGTCGATCTGGTGCTCACTGAGCAGGCGGCTGATGAGCGCCTCGTCGCCGATATCACCTTGGACAAAGGTATAACGCCCATCGGTGGCCAGGTCGGCCAAATTGGCCGGATTGCCCGCGTAGGTCAGCAGGTCGAGATTCACGAGCCGGTGAAGCGGTGATCCCGCTTCGGTGAGACGCTGGCGAATGAAGTTGCTGCCGATAAAACCGCAGCCTCCGGTAACGAGGATGTTCATAGATTGAAACCGCGAAGGGCGTTAAGGCACGCGAAGGTCATGGCTGCGAAAGGATGATCCGCTCCCATTCCAGCCGAGGATACGAGCCAAAATTGACAAGCGGGCCGAGCTTAAGCCGTGTAACCTTGAGATAATTGGGCACTTGGGCTCGGTGTTCGTCCGTGAGGGCTTTGACCGCCTTAAGCTCAACGATGATTTTCCGAAGCACAGCAAATCAGGCGTGTAGGTGTGCTTGAGTTCTCTTCCTCGATCCTGGATCGGGTAGTTGCGCTGCGGGTCGAATGGAATTCCAGAGAGTTCCAGTTCGATCTCAAGAGCGTCTTGATACACGGGCTCAATAAATCCGTTCCCATTATCCTTGTGGACTGCCATGCAGGCCCCGATCACGGCAAAAGCCTTATCGCGAAAAAGGATCTCCTCCGCCATGGCTTCGCGATTCTTCGCGCTCTTCGCGGTTCAACTGGCCTTGCGCCAGGCGCGCAGGTCGCGGGCGATGGCCTCGTGGACCTCGGTCATCACAATGCCGGCGCGAGCGAGCTTCGTTGATTCCATCACACAGTTCGAACGGGGCGTCTTGGCCGCGGTCTGCATGAAGTCGGACTCGTCCTTGAAAAATTCGTACTGCTTGGTGCAAACGCCGCTGGCCCGAATGAGATCGACCACTTCCCGCGTGGTCACCTTGCCGGGATTGGTGACGTTGTAGGTGCCAAAAGGAATCCGTTTTTCCCAGCAGGCGAACGTCGCGCTGACGAACTCGGCGAGTTGGGAAATCGAATTTTCCGCCTCCAGCAACCGCTGATAGCGCATCAGCTTTGTCAGATAGTTGCGGGGGCTCTCAACCTCGTCGAACGGGATGCGCAGGCGCCAAAGGTAAACATCGGTCCGGCCGGCGAGCACCTCCTCGCCCAGTGCCTTGGTCCCGGAGTAGAACGAGCAGTTATTCTGACGGAAGGTAAAGTTCGGCGCATCCAGCTCCGTGAACCCTGAACCGTCCGGCCGGGAGCCGGTGTAGATGCAGCCAGAAGACACGTGGCCCCAGGGTACGCCGGCGGCCGAGCAGGCCTCCGCGATTCGTCCCGGCAGGACCGCGTTGCCGAACAGGCACTCGGTCTTGTGCAGTTCACAGGCGTCCACGTTGGGTTTCCCGGTGTAGCCTGCGGCATTGATCAGGAAATCAGGTCGATCCGCCTTCAGGGCCGCGGTCAATCGTGCAACGTCGGAATAGTCTAAATCCGAACGCTTTAGATTGCGAAACGGAATACCCTTGCGGGTGAGCAGGGCCTGATAGGCATGGCCGACGTAACCGGAACCTCCGAGCAGGTAGATCATGGGAAGGGAGGAATTTGGCAAACGTCAGCTCGCGCAACAAGGGTATATTTGGAGGTCCCCGGATGGCTACTTTCCGCGGTAGTCGCCCCGGCTGAAGTACTTTTCGAGCCAGACATACATGCAGATGAAGAAATAGCGGCTGCCCATCTCCTTAATCTTGAGTTTGGCGACCCCGAATTTCCGGTTGTGCCAGGAGATCGGGGTCACGATCCAGCTGTAGCCGCGGACAATGGCCTTGAGCGGGATTTCAACCGTGAGGTTGAAGTGCGGGGCCAGAAAAGGGCGGCAGCCATCGATCACGGTTCGTCGGTAGGCCTTGAAGGCGTTGGTCGTGTCATTGAGCGGGATGGCGAACAGGGCCTTGATGAAGAGATTGGCCAGCCGGTTTACGAAGAGCTTCACCCGGGGGTAGTCGACCACGCGACCGCCGCGCACGAAGCGACTGCCGAAGGCGCAGTCGAAGCCGCGGTCGTTGAGCAGGTGCCAGTACTTTACGGCGTCCTCGGGGGAGTCCGAGGCATCCGCCATCATGATGACGACGGCGTCACCCCGGCTGTGGTCGAGGCCGTAGATGATGGCCCGGCCGAAGCCGTGGGGGCCGGGGTTGCGCACCGGCGCGAGGGTGGGGATCTCGGCGCGCAAGGCCTCAAGGACGTTCCAAGTGCCATCCTTGCTGCCGTCGTCCACCACCACGATCTCGTGGGGAATGCCCTCGCCACTCAGGGTCGCATGGATGGCCCGGATGGTCGGAGGAAGGGACTCCTCCTCATCGCGTGCCGGGATGACGACGGAGTAAAGGGTGAGGGGCGCCGGAGAAGCTGCAGACATCAAAGGGGGCGGACGGGGATCAAAAAGGGGCGGAGAATTCGAGCCAGGCCGGATTCGCTTCAGCGTGCGCGGCGATCTCATCCAGGATCGACCGGGCCGGAGTCGCGGGCTTCCAATCCCAGATGCGTTCCGCCTTGGCCGAATCGAGCACCATCCAAGGGATGTCAAACGGACGGGGCTGCGGGTCGCTTCCGACGACATGTGGCCCGAAGCGTTGCTCGCACCAGGCGCTCAGCTGCCGAAGCGAGAGAGCGGAGGGAGCGCCGCCCGAGCAATTGATCAGGCGGTGGTCGCCGGGAATGGCGCCGGCGTTCATTTGCCGGTCGAGGAGCGGGAGTAGATCGCGGGGGTGCAGGCAGTCGCGAACCTGGTGTCCCTGGCCGTCGAAGCCGATGTAGCGGAGCGGGCGCCGGCGCAGGTAGCTGTTCAGCCAGTAGGAAAAAATACCCTGGTCCGCGCGCCCAAACTGCCCGGGTCCGGCGAGGACTCCGCAGCGGTTGACGAACACGGGGAGATTGAAGGTCGCTCCGTACTCGAGGGCGAGGGCTTCGGAGGCCAGCTTGGTCGCGCCGTAGAGCGAGACCGGAGCGGCGGTGGCAAAGGCTTCCGTGACGCCGCTGACCGAGAGGCCCGCGGGCAGCGCGCCGCCGCCCGGCTGGAAGGCGCCGTTGACCGCGATCACGGGCAGATCGGCCAGCGGGGGGATGGAGTAGACCCGGCTGGTGCTGAGCAGGATGAAGCCGGCCCGGTGCTGCTTGCAGAACTCGAGCATATTGACCGTGCCGGTCAGGTTATGCTCCACCAGCTGGCGGGAACTGGTTTTCCCATCGACGCCGGCGAGGACGCTGGGATTGGCGGCGGCGTCGATGACGAAGTCCACGGGCGGCAGCGACTCGAGGTCACTCGCGGCCCGGATGTCGCCATGGTGGAGCTTTACGCCGAGGGCCTTCAGCCCGCTCCGGTTGGACTCGCTGCCGGGCCGGATGAAATTGTCGAGGCCATGCAGCTCGTGCCCCGCACCGGCCTGCGCCAGGGCGTGGGCCAGGGTGCTGCCGACAAAGCCGCATGCCCCGGTGATGAGGATCCTCATGGGGCTGAGGGAAGCAGGGCAGGGCGCCCGGCGAAAGCGAAAAGGGGACCGGTCAGGATCACGGGTGAGCGGCGCGTGCGCGCCAGGCCTCGACAATCTGCCGGATCGTCTCCTCGAGCGACTGGGTGATGTCCCATGACGGGTAGTGGGCGCGCATCTTGCGGAGATCGGAGTAGTAGCAGATGTGGTCACCGATCCGGTTTTGGTCGACGTAGCTGAAAATCTGCGGCTTGCCGGTGAATTTCTCGGTGATCTTGAAGGCCTCGAGGATGGAGGTGCTGTTCGCCTTGCCCCCGCCCAGATTGTAAACCTCGCCGGCGCGGGGCGCCTCGACAAAGGCCGCCATAAAGCGTGCGACATCGAGGGAATGGATGTTGTCGCGGACCTGCTTACCCTTGTATCCGAAAACCTTGTACTCGCGGCCCTCGAGATTGCACTTCACCAGATAGCTCAGGAAACCATGGAGCTCGACGCCACTGTGGTTGGGGCCGGTCAGGCAGCCGCCGCGCAGCGCGCAGGTGGGCAGGTTGAAGTACCGGCCATACTCCTGGACCATGACATCGGCCGCGACCTTGGAGGCGCCGAAAAGGGAGTGCTTTGACTGGTCGATCGTGAAGGTTTCGGGGATGCCGTGGGCATAGGCGGGATCGGCGTAGTCCCAGCGGGTCGCCAGCTCGGTCAGGGCGATCGAGTTGGGCGCGTCGCCGTAAACCTTGTTGGTGCTCATGTGCACGAACGGAGATTCCGGACAGGCCTGGCGGGCCGCCTCAAGCAGATTGAGCGTGCCGACGGCATTGGTGTCGAAATCGTCGAACGGGATGGCCGCGGCGCGGTCATGCGAGGGCTGCGCTGCGGTGTGCACAATGACCGAGGGGCGAACCTGCTTGAGCAGCGCGAGGACGCCGGCGCGGTCGCGGATATCGAGTTCGTGGTGGACGAACCCCGTGAGGTCCCGAGCGAGCCGCTGCTGGTTCCAGCGGGTGTCGCCCTGCGGGCCGAAGAACACGGCCCGCTGGTTGTTGTCCACGCCGTGGACCGTGTAGCCGAGCGAGGCAAAGTGGACGCAGACTTCCGATCCGATGAGGCCGGAGGAACCGGTCACGAGAAGAATCTTGGACATGGCGTATTTGAGGCAGATGGAGGGCGCTCAGAGCGGCTGGAAGCGGTACTTGATGAGGGCATATAGCCAGGTCACGGGATCGCGAAACATCCGGATCTTCTTTCCTTCGCTGAAGGAGCGTGACTTGTAGTTAATGGGAATTTCGATCGGACGGTGACCTTTGCGGACCAGTTTCATCACGAGCTCCCAGTCAAAATCGAACCGGTCACATTCGAAACGGAGCCCAGCGATCGCATCGCGGCGGAACACCTTGTACATGGTGAAGGGATCGCGGAGCCAAACGCCGAGGCAGAGGTTGACCATGAAGGTGAAGGTCCAGTGTGCAAGGTTGAGCGTGAGCGCCCGAATCGGCTGGTCGTCGAATTTGCGAATTGCCCAGCCGCCGTCGCCGTGACGACTGCCGAGGACGAAGCTTTGGCGGCCAGCGGCAATCGGGGCCAGCAGGATATCGTAGTCCTCGACATCATACTCAAGGTCAGCGTCTTGGATTAGGATAACGTCGCCCGTCGCCCGTGTTAGGCCCGCACGCACAGCGTGCCCCTTCCCTCGGGGAGAATCTTCAAGAATCAAATGAACGCCCTGATGAGTCTGGTAGCTGGTGACGATTTCGCGGGTCCCGTCAGTCGAATTGCTTTCGATCAGGATAAACTCCATCTGCCAGCCGGGAATTCGTTTGGCCAGAATCGCGTCCAAAGAAGCCCGCACCGTGCCGCGCTCATTATAGATCGGAACGATCACAGTCAAAGTTCCGTTGGTAATTGGACGGGCAAAAGTACTCATAAAGGAAAAAATCGAGGCAGGGAAGTGGCTGCGCGGCAAGCCGACCGTTTCGTCTCGATCAATCAACCTTTTGACTGGTCGGGTGAAACCTTGCCCAGACGCCAAATGGTCCCGGTCGCCAGCAGCAGCAACCCCAGTCCGAATCCCGAGAGGGATAGCGCGAGGTTAAATCTCCTCGGCGAATACGTGAACTCGATGACATGGCGGCCGGGAGTGGGGATAACAATCCCTTTGAAAGCGTGATTCAGTCGCAGATAGGGAACGGCTTTCCCGTCAAGCAGGGCTTCGAAATTCCGATCCTGCCAAGCCTCGGTCAGCACGGCGATGCCCGCTGCCGGGGCGTCGATGACAAAACGGGTGGTGTTGGGAGTCAGGAAATAATCAGCGGCAGGCACAACCTGTCGATCGCTGAGGGTGGTTCGCAGGAAATCCGGGCGCGGGTCCTTCGACTCCATCGCCGCAAACGGGCGGCCGTCGCCTTCAGCGACGAGACGGGCGAAATCGCGGACGTCGCCGTAGGTTGCGAGACGATCCGTAAAAAAGGCCCGGGGCCAGACTGTTTCGCTGCGGTAGACGTCGAGGTCGGCCATCCTTAGCGGCGTAAGCAGCGCGCCAATCTTTCCTTGGTCACTGCGGTAGTCGAGGTAGTAGCCGATGTTAAGGAGATCGTAGGGCTTGCGCATCCGGCCAAGGTCGCTGCTGTGGATCATGATGCGCCAATCCCAGACCCGATCGAGCCCCAGCGCTTCGGCGAGTTCGCGAAAATACGGATTCATCAACGCCTCAGGACCGCTAATCCCCTCGAAGCGATAGGCCGCGGCCCAGCCGGGAAACAAATTTCCTTCGATACCGACTGCGCGCTTGGGCGTCTTCATGTCGGCGCGCACGGCCTCGACCGCCTCCGAGCGTGCAAGCAAGGAAGGACGGGAGGGTGGATTGACGATGTAGTCAGAAAAAAATGAACCAACATGCTGGCCGTGGCGGAAGAGCAGAATTGTGACGATCGTGATGAGGGACAAGGTGGCGGGGCCCCTGGCCATCCCGGCTGTCCGGCTTCGATGGATGACCCAGCCGCCCAGCGCGAGGGAAACGGCGAGCACGGGGAGGGAGATCCAGATAAAAGGTGCGATGGCGAGCGTCTCACCGAAACTGTGCAGCGTGAAACGTTCACCGTCGGGATAGAGCGGTTTGTGGACCGTGTGGGCCGAGCTGATCCAAGGCAGACTGAGCGCGGCGAATAGGATCAAGCAAAGCACAAGATCTCCCCGCCCCGCAGCCGTACCGAGTCGTTCATCCGCCGCCTTGAAGCCGAAGGCTGCGAGTACGGAAAGCTGGATGATCAGGATAAGCGAAAAGCAATTGTCGACGTGGGCAACGTTACCAAGAAACGGGACGGTTTGAATCCACTGGGGTGGGATTACGCCAAATGCGATTACCGCGGACGGAATGCACGCGAGAGCGAGCGCGGTTGCGGTTCGTCCCGGCGCGCACGCACGCCAAGTGGCCGCCAGGTAGAGGACGCCACCGAGGATGATGAAATTGGCGGAAGGGTTCGAGACGCGCTCGCTAGGCTGTAGTGGCCGGTAGAACAATTCATCAAACAGTCCGAGGAGGAAACTTGGGTGAATCTGCCAGGCGGAGGGCGCATTGTAGCTCGTGTAAGAGGCTTTGAGCGCATCGAGAAAGGTCAGCCAAATCGGTGCGCTAAGCAGGACCAGCACGACGCCGCTGCCGGCCGCGGTGGCAAGGGACAGCAGCCGGTTCCGCCAGGAGGACTGGCTCAGCAGAACGATGAGGGCTCCGGTGGCGTTAAGTCCCAGCATAAGCATGTAGGCTTCCTTTGCCGTTCCGCTGTTGATCTCTGTCCAAGTGGCGAGGAGGAGCCATCCGCCCGCGATTAGGCGGCTTCTGAGATGGGTCGCCGATTTGAGCTCGAGCCACGCCAAAAGAATCCAAGGTGAGTAACAAAAGGAGAAATAGGCGGGGTGATTGATTCGGAACGAAAAAAATCCAAAGAAGGCGGCACTCGCCGCTACGATCAGAGCGCCGCGGAGGTGCCCGCTGGTGCGGAAAGCCAATACCCCGAGACCGAAGGCGAGAAGCCACTTGGCGATAAGGAATTTTGCATCCCAAGCCCACGCACTCCCGCTTGCCGCGACGACCAGAAAGTGGAGCGGGTCGCCGAACATCGACTG
>CAMAXB010000147.1 GCA_945862035.1 Opitutus sp. GAS368 | reverse complement strand
TCGGGTAGCAAAAACCGTTGTCCGGATCGGCCGCGGTAGGTGAGTTCAGCCAGCTGAAGAACGATCCCGGGGCGGTCGTCGTCGGAACTAGCCAGCGTGCGCGCAGATCGGAAGGAGCGCGATTGTAGGCCTTCATCAGCACTGGCGTGATCGGCGTCCCGTCATCGAAATGAGGCTGCTTCGAGAATGGCCCGCAGACAATGCCGGGACTTGGTCGAGCAAGGTTGGTCGGATCGCGCTCATCCATGGTGTAGCCCAGACTGGCGAATTGGGACGGATAGGGCTCCGAACGGGCAAACAAGCGTTTGATCTCAGGCGAAAGGATGCGGACCCATCCTCCGGTTCCGCCCTTGCGAACCAGCCCCTTGTCCGGGTCGACTGTGCTCTGCATCAACCCGAATTCGTTGGCGCAGAGCGACAGCTTCAGCGTTTCTGCCGACCTCGGTTCGATGGCGTCAGTCAATCGCGAGAGGGCCTCGAAAGGTTCATTCCATAAATCCTCGTAGCGAACGGTGGCGACGCCGGGAATGCAGGACCAAGCGATCGAAAGATTTAGGTGTGCCGGGAATTCTTGCTGAACGAAGTGAACGGTCGTCGCACAATTGATGTCTGCTCCGGCGCTCAATTTTGACAGACTCCCCTCTTTGCTGGGTGGATTTTCCTCGCTTGGCCGTGCTTGCCTGCTGTGGTGCCAAAGCGAAATGAGCACGTCAGCAGGGTGGCGAACCACGCTGACAAAGATGGCATGGTTGGCCATCGCCCATGAGAGCAGGGATTGCTTGGGCAGGTAGTGCTGGTGACAGATCCAATTTGAGCCGACTGCATCGGCCTCCTCAGGATCAAATACGGAACCTAACCGAACGATTGGCAGGTCGTAGACATCAGCCAACAGGTGCTTTAACCAAGTGTTCCCGGCCTTGGGAGTTCCGACGATGAGGATTTTCAAGTGCTGGGTCCAGATTCGGCAGTTACCCCCCCATTGCAATTTATTACACATGAACCCGGGCCATCTTTTTGACGCTCCCTCTTTGCGGTAAACTTAGGAAAAAGTGTGACCGTCGTCCTCTTTTTTCCCGGCAGGATGTATTGTCCGCCAGGAGCCTCGCCGCGTGTGCGTACATACCCCTGCCGTCAAGGATCCCTTGGGTAGATCAAGACGAGGACCCAACCCTGCAGGCGGTCGGGGGGAGAGAAAATGGTGGAGGTGGCGGGATTTGAACCCGCGTCCCCCCGGCTTTTGCGTACCGCGTCTACCCGTATAGTGTTGGTTTAATCTCGCCGGCGTTACGCGACAACACGCGCTTAATCGCCAGCCAATCCCCGGATCGAAGTACGGTGCGCGAACCGCGGATCGCTCCGCGCACTATGCCTGCTATCGTCGTCCACGTCAGCTAGCAGGTGTCGCCGGGCGGACGTCACTGCTTATTTAGGCAGCGAGGGGCATTTCTTCGTAGGTGCCGTTTGTTTGTTTTGAAGGATGATTTGCGAGAGACCTTCACTCTCGACGGGCAACGGTACACGCCAACCGAGGGTCGAATCCAGAACACCCCCAAATGGGAAGGGCCCTTGGCCAAGGCCAGAGACCGGAGGTCAGGAAGACCGATTGGTGTGAACCAATCAAAGAACAGGAGAGAAGACGTTACCGGCGGTCCGAGGTAACGCAAGCGTCAGCCTCGCGGCGATAAATTGGGCGGTTCCCGGTGTAATCACGCCCATTTGTCATTGAAGGACAATGATTTATCGAATCAGTGAGGCGACGGCACTGCTTGGAGTTACGCCCGAGGATCAGATTACGCCGGAACCCGAGTGAGCCCGATCCCTGGATGCAGTCCGGTAGCTTGCGATCACCGGCAGGTCGGCCGGGGCTAGATCATAGAGGGAAAGCTCTTCGATTGAGGCCCAGGCCAGTTCCGAGTGTTCGGTGACGGCGGGTTCGCGGCTGGTTGCGGCCAGATGGACCACGAAGGGGATCATCTCAATCACCACGGTTCCGTAATCGAACGCGAAGGGCGGGAGTGGATACGCGATCTCGATTGCGCACCCGAGTTCTTCCTGGATCTCGCGAATAATCGCGGCTTCCGCGCTTTCGCCCGGCTCCACCTTGCCGCCGGGGAACTCCCACTTGAGCCCGAGGTGCTTGTGGGCGGGACGGCGCGCGATCAGGACGCGGCCCTTCCGTTCAATGACGGCACAGACGACGGGGATGGGAGGAGACTTGACCACGGCGGTTGCGGAAAGGACGGAGACGGAAGTGGGTTGAGGCAATGTTTTGCCGCGTGGCCGGGCGGCATTCCCTGCGATTGTCGTTCCCGCAACCTTTTCGGGTGATCGGTGTTCTTGAACCATGAATACCTTCTTCAAGGCCTCCCTCAGGGTCCTGCTCGTCCTTCTCGCGGTGGTCCTGCTTTTCAAGCTTTTGCGGATTCTGGCGATCCCCGTGTCTCTTGCGATCGGGGTCATCCTCAGCCTTGGCGGCCTGCTGGCGGGCGGCCTGGCGCTCGCCGCCACCGCCATCGTCGCCACATTGCTGGGCCTCTGTGTCGCGGCCCTCGCGATCTTGGGGGTGCTGTCGCCGATCTGGCTTCCCGTCCTGGCTTTCTTGGGCGTGGTCGTACTGGCCTGCAAGCGGGCCAATCGCGCCGCGGTCGTCGCCGCGGTCTGACCGCCTCTTGCACCGTTGCCCCCGTGCTCCGGCCAGTGTCACGTATTACGTGACACTGGCTTTTTTGCTTTTGGCATGGCGTTGGCGGAACCGCCCGCCTGAATCGGTGGCCATCATGGCGAAGGCGGCGGGTGATCCGCAGGCATACCTCTCACACATCAGCTTGATCGGCCGCGGCGGCGGTGCGTTTAAGTTGCTGCGCGGGTTCGACAAGAGTCGCCATACCGTGCCTGATGCGGTCAACTCGGCGACGAGCGGGTTTCTGGCCAAGCTTGCGGCGCCGGAGTTGGCGGCCGAGGCCGAGGACGTTTTCCAGCGGGCCAAGGCGGCCCTTGGTTACAAGCGGAAGGATCTCAGCCTTGACGTGACCAGTCCGGTGGCGGTGCTCGCCGCGCGCGACTTCACGTTGGAGATCGCCTATGCGCTGGAGGAAGGCGATCCAGGCAGGTATGCGATTACGCGGACGCTGCACGGCCTGCGTTCGGCCTCCCTCGTCGAGGTGCCGGCCTTTGATGCACTGTTTGCCGCGGGCTTCACTGGGATTGTCTTTGCGCTCGTCAAGGGAGTCAGCGTCGAGGCGGTGATCGATGCGGTGGAGACCCTGGACGAGGGGGCGGGACTGCAGGTGGCCTATCCGTCCGATTGTCGCGACTGCACGCTCTCGGTGGAGGGGGTGAATGCGGAGGTGATCTGCGACGGGGCCACCTTGGAAATGCGCTTTCCCCGGGCGGGTTCGCCGCGGGAGTTGATGGCGGAATTCGTTGCGGTGCGGGCGGCGTTTGCGCTGACCAAGGACAAGGCTTTGCGCGGGCTGCTGGGCTAGCGCGGGAGGGGTCATTGGCGGGGCTGCCCGGCAGGTGAGCGCAGGTTGATTCCAATCCGACCGGGAAATTCCAGCTGCCAGGGCTTGCGGAGCGGGCGGCTTTTGCAAGGGTGGTGGGTGAATGCTAACGATCAAGGGTCTGAAGAAATCGTTCACGTCCCCCGAGGGAGGATCCTCGCTGATTGTTGACGTTCCTGAATTCACGCTCGCAACGGGCGAACAGCAGGCGCTGCGGGGTGAGAGCGGATCGGGCAAGACCACCTTCCTGCACCTCATCGCAGGCATCCTGGCCGCCGATGAAGGCACGATCGATCTCGCAGGGACTGCATTGACCGGATTGGCGGAACCGGCGCGCGATCGGATCCGGGCCGACAAGATCGGTTATATTTTCCAGACCTTCAATTTGCTGCAGGGCTACACCGTGCTGGAGAACGTGGTTCTCGGGATGTCGTTTGGCCCGCGCGGTTCGGACCGGGCCAAGGCCAGGAGCCTGCTTGAGCGTGTTGGGCTGGGTCACCGGCTCGATCATTATCCGCGGCAGCTCTCGACCGGCCAGCAGCAGCGGGTGGCGGTGGCCCGGGCGCTGGCGAACGGACCGGCCCTCGTGCTGGCGGACGAACCGACCGGCAACCTCGACCGCAAGCACGGGCGCGAGGCGCTCGCGCTGATCCGCGACGTGTGCCGCGAGAGCGGGGCGGCCCTGCTGCTGGTCAGCCATGATGAGGAAGTTCTCGCGCAGTTCGAATTGAAGAGTGATTTCGCTGAACTTAACCGGGCCGCGTTGCGACCTGCCGCCCCTCAATCCTGAGAAACTCCCGTGACGCTACCGCTCATTGTTTATCGCAGCCTGCGTCAACACGCGCTGTCCACCCTCGTCACCGCCACCAGCATTGCGCTGGCCTGCGGGTTGCTGATGACTGTGTGGATGGTGAAGTTCCAGTCGCAGCGCGCCTTCGCTGATTCGACGACGGGTTTCGACGCGGTGCTGGGCGCCCGCGGATCGAAGCTGCAGTTGGTCCTCAACGCGGTTTTCCATCTGGAGGCCTCGCCAGGAAATCTGGGGCCGGCTGATTTTGAGGCCATTCGCCGTCACCCGGCGGTGAGGGTCGCCATCCCGATTGCGGTGGGCGACAACTACGAGGGCTGGCGCATCGTCGGCACGGTCCCACAGCTTTTCACCGTCGAGTACCGGAAGGGGCAGACCTACTCGATCGCGGAGGGCGGCAAGCAGTTCGACCCGGCCCAGCGCGAGGCCGTGATCGGCAGCCTTGCGAGCGAGCGCCTGGGCCTGAAGGTGGGGGACACGTTCCGTCCGTATCACGGATTGAACTTTGATCCCAAGGCCCAGCACGAGGAAGTCTACACGATCACAGGCGTGCTGAACCCGACCAACACGCCGGCGGATCGCGTGATCTGGATTCCCTTGCAGGGGGTGCAGACCATGGGCGGCCATGACCCCAAGATGGCGGGCGATGTCAGCGCGGTGCTCATTCAATTTCGCGCGCCAACGGCCGGCATGATGCTGGATGTCATGTACAACAAGCAGGGCAATCGGCTGACGCTTGCCTACCCCATTGGCGCGGTCGTGGCGGATCTTTTCAACAAGATCGGCTGGATGGACAAGGTGCTCGCGCTCGTGGCTTATCTGGTCGCGGTGGTGGCGGCCGGCTCGGTCCTGGCGAGCATTTATGCCTCGATGCACGCCCGTCGGCGCGACATCGCGATCCTCCGCGCCCTCGGCGCCCGGCGGCGGACGGTGTTTGGCGCGATCGTGGCGGAGGCCGCGGCGATTGGTGGCCTCGGCGCCATCGCCGGTTATGCTGTTTATGCCGGACTATTCCTGTTGGTGTCTGGTGTGATTCGGGCCCAGACCGGCGTGGTGCTGGAGCTTGGCACGATGCACCCCGTTCTGTGGGCCGCCCCGCTCGGCATGGCGGCGCTCGGTGCACTGGGCGGCGTGGTTCCCGCACTTAAGGCCTACCGGACCCCGGTGGCAGAAAATCTCATTCCCGCATCATGAACTTGTTCCTATCGCTTCGTCCGTTCCGCGTGTTTGCTCTCGCTTCCGTCTGCTTGCTGCTGGCCGCAGGCTGCGGTCAGGGAGGGGGATCCTCCGGCGGCGGCCACGCCCACACGGCGCCGCATGGCGGCGTGCTGGTTGAAGTCGGCGATCACGCCTACAATCTGGAATTCGTGCTGGATCGCGAGGCCGGCAAGCTGACGGCCTACGTGCTGGACGGCCATGCCGAGAACTTCATCCGCACCGACCTGCCCGGCATTGTGCTCACGGCGAACGATCGTGCGCTTACGCTGGTGCCGGTCGCCAATGCGGCGACGGGTGAGACGGTGGGCAGCACGGCCCAGTTCGAGGCCGCGGCCGATTGGTTGAAGGCGCCCGGCGCGCTCGCGGTCAAGGTCCCGGCCCTGACTCTGCGCGGCAATGCGTTCTCGGCGATCGAGGCGACGGTGCCCTGAAGTAGCCGGGCTCTCTGAGCCCGTTGTCCGGGCTGTGCGTCGGCCACGGGGACCGAACCGGGTCAGTGACCCGGCGGCTACACCCGGGCTCTAGCGTGAAATATCGCGCTGGGTCAGGACGCGAAATCCCCGGTGGTTCAGGGTCTGGGCGGCCACATCCGTGTCCTCGGCATTGATCGCAAGCGCGGCGCGGCCCTCGGGTCGCTTGATGAAACTGTAGACGTAGTGGATGTTGATCTCGGCCTCGAGGAGGGCAGCCAGAACCTGCTTCAAATCGCTCTCGTCGCTGATCTCCACCGCGAGAACGTCGCACTCGGTGTAGGGGAAATCATTATTGATCATCAGCTCGCGCGCCTTGTCCGGATCGTCGACCACGACGCGGACGATGGCGCTGTCCGTCGTGTCGAGGACGGTGAGCGCCATGATGTGGACATTGGCCTCCTTGAACAGCGTGGTGAGGTCAAAGAGGCGACCGACGCGATTCTCCGCGAAGACGGAGAATTGTTTGACGGGATCTGTAGCGGTGGCGGTGCGGGCGGCGGCCATACGAGGAGGGTCTGAACGTGGCAAACGGGCCGGGTCGGGTCAATGGCCGGACGGCGCCGGATGAACCAGAAGCACCGCCGCCA
Source organism: Opitutus sp. GAS368 (assembly GCA_945862035.1). GTDB lineage: Bacteria > Verrucomicrobiota > Verrucomicrobiia > Opitutales > Opitutaceae > CAMAXB01. Next base: position 1,076 of record CAMAXB010000147.1, on the reverse strand, counting down.
GCCCGCCGGTTGGAGGCAATCCGCATGCCGCAATCCAAAATCCGAAATTTGCCCCGGCCTCTGGCTGGCCTCAGCCGGGCAGCGTGAAGGCCGGGAGCTTCATCACCTCGCCGCCGCGCAGCGCGGATTCGTGCGCGAGGATTCCGGTGCAGGTCCAGTTGGCGGACTCCAGCGCGTTCGGGAACGGGTCGCGCTTTTCGATCAGCGCGGAGATGAATTCGTGGGCGAGGTGGGGATGGGAACCGCCGTGGCCCCCGCCCTGCGTGAACGACAGGTGTTCATTGCCCCCGGTGTCGTACACGCCCTTGGTGGTAAAGCGGCGGATCGGCGCGGGCAGCAGGTGGGCGAAGTCCGGCACCGTGACCTTCGCGGGGATCTCGGGCTCGGGCCTCTTGGCTGTGTGGATGACGGGATGCTCGCCCTCGACCAGCGGCCACTCGAAGGACTTGAGGCTGCCGTACACATCGAAGCTTTCCCGGTACTGGCGGGCGACGTCGAAGAGGCTGCGATAGATCCGGGCGGTGAGATCGCTGTCCTTGAACTTGATGTGGGTCGACTCGACGGCGAAGGGCGAGTTGTACCTCGGGATCATGTCCTCGCGGATCCGACCCGAGCCGAAACACGAGACCGTCTCGGCCAGGTCGCGGGTCAGCCCCAGGCAGGGACCGACGCAGTGGGTGGCGTAGTGCATGGGCGGGAGCCCGGGCCAGTAGCCCGGCCAGCCGTCCATGTCCTGCTGGTGACTCGCCTGGAGGAACTGGATCTTGCCGAGTTCGCCCTGACGATAGAGCTCCCGGACAAAGAGGAATTCGCGGGCGTACACCACCGTCTCCATCATCATGTACTGGAGGCCGGTTTCACGCGTGAGCCGCACGATCTGTTCACAGTCGGCCACGCTGGTCGCCATGGGTACGGTGCAGGCCACATGCTTACCCTTGCGCAAGGCCTTGATCGACTGCGCGGCGTGGTCGGGGATTGGTGTGTTGAGGTGGACCGCATCGATCGATGGGTCCTCGAGCAACTCGTCGTAGTTCTGGTAGCGACCCTTGATGCCGAAATGATCGGCGACGGCCGTC
>CAMAXB010000146.1 GCA_945862035.1 Opitutus sp. GAS368 | reverse complement strand
GAGGATGTTCGCGGTCTCGTTCATCTCGACCATGAAGGTCGAGTTGCCGCGGGCCAGATCATCGCTCGCGCCGACGCGCGAGAAGATCCGATCGATGAGGCCGACGCGACAGCGCTTGGCCGGCACCCAGCAGCCGACCTGCGCGAGCAGGGCGATCAACGCGACCTGCCTGATGTAGGTCGACTTGCCCGCCATGTTGGGCCCGGTGATCAGCGCCAGCTGCGCCTCCCCGCTGGCGAGCAGCGTGTCGTTGGGCACAAAGGCCTGGCGCCCGCGCGTCGCCGCCGCCGGATCCTTGAGGACTTGCTCGACGACCGGGTGACGGCCTTCCGCGATTTCAAGCACATCCCCCTCGTCGAGCTCAGGCTGCGTGTAATCCCACTCGCGCGCCAGCACGGCCCATCCCGCAAGCACATCAAGCTCGGCCAGCGCGTCGGCGGTGTGCGCCAGCGCGACCGACTCGTCGAGCACTGCAGCCACGAGCGAGGCGAAAAGCTCCTGCTCGCGGGCGAGGGCATTCTCCTCCGCATGAAAGATCTCCTTCTCCTTGGCGCGCAGGGCCTCGGTGACATAGCGCTCGCCGTTAACCGTGGTCTGACGGCGCATGTAGTCCGCCGGGACCAGATGCAGGTTGGCCTTGGTGACTTCGATGTAGTAGCCGAAACTCCCCGTGAAGCGCACCTTGAGGCTGCGAATGTTGGTGCGATCCTGCTCCTGCTTTTCCAGCTCGGAAAGCCAAGTCTTGTTGTCGCTGGTTAGGCTGCGCAGACGATCGAGTTCGCCGTCATATCCCGTGCGCATGCAGCCGCCTTCCGAAAGGTCGGCCGGCATCTCGTCTGCAAGCGCACGCGTCAGGCGATCGCGCAGCCCCGGCAGCTCCGCCAGCCGGGGAACGTAAGCCTCGGCGAGCGTGCCGCCGAAGGACGCGAGCAGGCCGCGGAGCGGGGGCATCTGCTGCAGGGTATCGCGGACACCGCCGAGCTCGCGCGGATTGCGCAGGCGATTCTGCAGGCGGCCGAGGATACGGGGGATGTCGCGGACCGGAGCGAGCAGCTCCCGCAGCTCGCCCAGAAGGGTCGGGCGCGCCAGCAGTTCGGCCACCGTGCCTGATCGCCGCCGGATCTCGGTAAGGTCGAGACCGGGCGAGGCGAGCCAGCGCTCGAGCAAACGGGCGCCGGGCGGCGTAGCGGTGCGATTGATCGCGGAGAGAAGGGTGCCCTCGCGCGTACCCCGCGCCGATTCAAAGACCTCCAGATTCCGCAGCGTCGCCGGATCGAGCAGCAGGGTGCCGGCGCTGCGGTACTCCTGCAGGGAGCGGAGATTCTCCGGCTTCGCACAGAGATTCTCCGTGGCGTAATGCACCAGGGCCCCGGCCGGACCAAGTCCTGCGTGATCATAGGCCAAACCGAAGCCTTGCAGGTTCAATACCCCGAGAGCCGCCATGACTGCGCGCGCCCCATCCGCGACTTCAAAGTGGTAGCCGGGTAGTTCCGTAACCAGCCGGAGACGACAGAAGGCATGGAGCGCATGGACTGCGGCCTCCTCGTGCGGAGCCGCCTTCCACCGCGCGAGGTCGCCCTCGATCATGATGAGCTCGGCTGGATCCAGCGCAGTCAGGACCGGCAGCAGATTGCCGGGTTGGACATCCGTCGCGACGCGGAACTCCCCCGTCGAAAGATCGAGCCACGCGGCGTGCAGGCCGGTGCGGTCCAGGGCCAACGCGCAGAGGTAGTGATTGCGACTCGCGTCCAGTTGACTGGCCGCGAGGGTCGTACCCGGGGAAAGAATGCGGGTGAGCTGACGCCGCACGAGCTTGCCCGCTTGGGCCGGCTCGGCCTGGTCGCAGATCGCAACCTTCTTCCCGGCGGCGAGCAGCTTGTTGACGTAGGTGTCGAGCGCATGCGCCGGAATGCCGGCCATCGGGGTTTCCTGCCGCTTGGTCAGGGTCAGTCCACACACCTTGGACGCGACCGCGGCGTCATCGAAGAACAGCTCGAAGAAATCCCCCAGACGGAAAAGCAGCAGGGTGTCTTTCGCCAGCCCACGGCGCACCTCGAAGTACTGCTGCATCATCGGGGTGAGCTTTTCGGCGGGAGCGGACATGGGCGACAGTCCGCGAGCCACGGGGATTTTCCGGGGTTTGTCAGTTGTTTTTATCCAAAACGAGGAAACCGCGGATTATGCCGGACCCAACTGAATTGTAACCACGGATGGACACAAATGAACACGGATAAAAACCACCGCATCCGGATTGATGGATTGATCACGCATGGGTACAAGTGACCCGGTGGCGTAAATGCGGAGGATCGAATCCGTTCGCAGTTTAAAGCCAGGATTTATTCCGGCCCGATCCGAATCCGTGTTCATTCGTGTCCATCCGTGGTTAAAACCGATTGAGGTTTTTTCGTGGTCAATGAAGGAGCGATGCCTTCCGTTGAGGGGATGTCTGTGGTTCCTCTTTTTCATCGGGCTTTGGGCGGGGCGGGCAAGCCACCGTTAATCGTGCTGCACGGGCTGCTCGGGTCATCACGCAACTGGCAGACGACCGGCGCCGACCTCGCCGTGGGGCGAGAGGTCTGGGCGCTGGATCTGCGCAATCATGGAAAGTCGCCCCACGACCCGGTGATGAGCTATGCCGCGATGGCGGACGATGTCCTGGGCTGGATGGACACGCAGGGCTTGGGCGAGGTCGAGCTGATGGGGCATAGCATGGGGGGGAAGGTCGCCATGCTGCTCGCGTGCCGCCACCCGCACCGGGTCCGTGGTCTGGTGATTGTGGATATCGCGCCGCGCACCTACTCGTCGCAGGCGCACCGTGCGGAACTCACGGCCATGATGGAACTCAATCTCGGCACCCTCCAGTCGCGGGGCGAGGCCGAGCTGCGCTTTGAGGCTCGGGTGGCGGAGTGGGCCATGCGGAAATTTCTCGTCACCAATCTGGACCGGACGGAGGACGGTCAGGGGTGGCGCTGGCAGGTCAATCTTCCGGTTCTCGCCGCGGCCCTGCCCGAGCTGGACGGAAATCCGCTGACGCCGGCCGATCGCTATGCGGGCCCGGTGCAGGTGATCGCCGGGGGCAAGTCACGCTACGTCCGCGACGAGGACCACGCGGCCATTCGCACCCATTTTCCAAACGCGACCATCGCGGTCATCGCCGAGGCCGGTCACAACCCCCACATGGAAACCCGGACGGAATTCGTCCGCGCGGTCACCGTAGAATAACCAGGCGGAGGAGGCACCACGAAATCCACGGAACACACGAAAACAATCTCCTGGATCGCGATCCTCAGAATTTCGTGTGTTCCGTGTGTTGCGTGGTTTCTCCTCCGAATCCGTGACCATCCGTGCCCATCCGTGGTTAAAAACCGATCGGATTCCGTCGCTTACCTTTTCGTGGTCCAGAGCCGCAGCGAACCAAGCATGAAGGCCTCGAGCGCCGCGGATTCGTTCAGATTCAGACGCAGCAAACCGACGTCGTGCTCGAGGCGGGCGATCGCGGCCACGAACCCCCGGGCGGCGCTGCGGCCGCGGTCGGGGTCGGCGGATTGAAATGCAGCCAGGGCAAAGCTGCGCGTGGCGCGGGCAATCTCGGCGAAGAGGCGCAGGCGTAGGCCATTGGTCAGCCCGGTCTCAATCGCGACCTGCTCATCCTCATCGAGGTCGCCAGGCATTTTCTCTTTCTGCAATTTCCAGGCCTCCGCCGTGGCAAACTCAAGAATGGCGCCAAATCTCGCGACGAGGCCATAGGCGGCCATGATCGCGTCGGCCCCTGCCTTCTTGTCGGTCACCCCGGCGGTGAGACGGCCAAGCCACGCGGCGTAGTCCTGCACCCACGCGTTCCATCCGTCAGGCGTGAAGCCTTCCGCGCTGACCGGAAAGCGAAAGTGCAGCACCCGGCTCCGAATCGTGGGCAGCAGGGCGTAGGGCTTGGTCGTAAGCAGCAGCAGCGTCGTGCGCGCAGGGGGTTCCTCGAGCGTCTTGAGGAAGGCGTTGGCCGTGGGCACGTTCATGCGGTCGGCCTCGTGCAGGATGCCCACCTTCTGGGGAGCCACCGATGAGGACACCGACAGCTTGCGGATGAACTCGCGCATGGTACCCGGGTCGCGATCATCGTCGCCAATGCGGATCTGCCGCATCTTGCCGGCTGGACGCAGGCTGAAGCAGTCCGGATGCTGTTCCGGGGGGAACGAGCCGGCTGCCGCCTTGGTGTTAAGCAGGCGGTCGGCGATCGCATGCGCGACGATGACCAGGGTCTCGTGATCGTCGGCGGTCAGCAGCAGGCTATGGGAGAGGCGTCCGCGCGTGATGGCCTGCTCAATGACCGACACACCGGGGGTGCCGACGAGTGCCTCGGGCCAGGGCAGGGGGGCAGCAGACATTGCGGGCCGGAAATCGGACGAGCAGCGCGGCGATCAGCCGACCACGGACTTCACGGCGGCCCGGATCTTGCGCGCGATTTGATCGGGCTTGAGCGTCCCGTCGATCACCACGAAGCGGTTGGGCATGCCCTTGGCCAGCACGAGGTAGCCGGCGCGGATCTTCTCGTAGAAATCGATGTTCTCCCGCTCCATCCGGTCGGGCAGATCGGTCGCCCGCTGGCGGATGCGCTGGAGACTGACCTTCGTGGGGACATCCAGCACGATCGTGAGGTCAGGCATGACATTACCCACCGCAAAACGATTGATCTGGTTGACCGGATCAAGGGCGAGATTGCGTCCGATCCCCTGGTACACGGTCGACGAGTCGACAAAGCGGTCACTCAGCACCCAGGCTCCCTTGAGCAGCGCGGGGGCGATGACCTCCCGGACCAGCTGGGCGCGGGCGGCGGTGAAGAGCAGCAGCTCCGTCTCGGCGCACATCTCATCCCCCTTGGAATTGTGGACGATGATGTTCCGGATCTGCTCGCCAATCTCGGTGCCGCCGGGCTCGCGCACGGTTACGACCTCTCGCCCGAGACCGACAAGGTGCTCGGCGAGGCGCGTGATCTGGGTCGACTTGCCGCTGCCCTCGGATCCTTCGAAGGAGATCAGCTTGCCGGTGGGGGTCTTTTTCAAAGGCATGGAGAAGGTGTGCCGGCGATGGGATGATTGGGCGAGTCCTGCGACCGCCGCGCGGCGTGGCAGGAAGCGAACCTTCGGGCGGCGGGGCGGGCAAACAGAATCGCGGGGCAATCTATTCCACTTTGCGCTGCATTTACCGTTGAAGGGGTGCGCCAAAGCGGCCAACGCTTTCGGCAACGCTTCCACCCGCCACGATGACGCCTCTTTTTGCCGCCGCCAACCTCTGGGAAATCTTCCTGCAATGTGACCTCGCCGGTCAGATCATCACGGTCGGGCTCGCGATCTCCAGTATCATCACCTGGGCCGTCATGCTCGGAAAGCGGAATGATCTCGCCGATCTGCGCCGGCTGAACCTCGCGTTCGAGCAGCGCCTTCGCGAGGAGCGCACCTTGCTCGATCTGCCGGAGTCATTTCGCAACAAGCGCGTCATCCCGTATGCCGATCTTTTTGCCGACGCCTCCGAGGCCTACTGGCGGGCGGCGTCGATTTTGAAGGAAAAGGGCGAGGACTCGCCGCGTGCGCGGCTGGAACACGCTGAGAATGCGATCCAGCGCGCGATTGCGCGCCAGGTTCTACGCTATGAATCGAGCATGATCTTCCTCGCCACCGTGGTTTCCGGTGCGCCCTTCATGGGCCTGCTCGGCACGGTCTGGGGTGTCATGGAGGCCTTCAGCGCGGTGGCGGGCCAGCAGTCGGCCGGGATTGCGGCCCTCGCGCCCGGTATCTCCGCGGCCTTGCTCACGACGATCGCCGGCCTCGTCGTCGCCATCCCGTCGATGTTCGGCTATAACTTCCTGCTCGGTAAAATGAAGCAGCTCATCACCGAGATCGAAAACTACGCCAGCTCGCTGGCCGACCGGATCGAGCTCGAGTCCGTCCGCTGATTCCCCGTCATGGCCCGCACCTTTCGCCGCCGCCGCCAGATGCATGCGGTCTCCGAGCTCAACGTGACCAACCTCGTTGACCTCGCGTTCGTGCTGCTGATCGTCTTCATGCTCGCCGCCCCGCTGTTGGATGCGCCCCCCGAGCAGACCATTCCCATCAACCTGCCGCAGGAGTCGCAGAGTCCGCAGGCCAAGGCCGATCCCGATGCGCGGTTCGAATCCATCACCATTCGTGCGAATGGCAGCTATTCACTGGGCGCGCGGACCGTGACGCTGCCTGAACTCCGGCGGGAACTGGGCCAGTTTTCCGTCCAACCAAATCCCCCGGTGATCCGCTTGCGGGCGGATGCCAATTCGACCGCGCAGCAGTACATCACCGTCATGGATGAATTGAAGAAGAGCAATCTGACCAAGATCTCCTTCGATACCCAGATCCAGAAGGACTAGGATTACGCACCCGGGCGCGTTGTCTGGTGGCCGACATGACTTACTACCGAACGAATCCAGCCTACCTGACTTCGGTGTTCCTCCACGGGACGCTGATCGTGCTGGCCGTGGCCTTTGTGTACTGGCGCTCGATCGTGAAGCCGGATCCGGTCCCGACCGTGTTCGAATTGGTGGCGGGTGAGGGCGATGACTACGGGGCCACCGAGGCGCCGGCCCTAGGCATTCCCGATGGGATCAGGATCACGGTTCCCGAGATGCCGCGCCCCGAGCCGACACCCACGGTTGCTTCGCCCGAGCCAGAACCGGTGATCCAAGCGGCCCCGGAACCCGCACCCAAGGCCGCGGCGGCGATCAAGTCACCCACCATTCCCAACATGGCGCGGAACATTGAGCGTCTAGCCGACAAACGGGAGGCCAACATCCGCAAGAAGGTCGAGCAGCAGCAAAAGACGGATGCGGCGGCGAAGAAAAAGACCGACGAGGCCGCCAAGCGCCTGACCAAGGAGGAGTTCGACCGCCTGAATGCCGGCAAGAAGAGCAGCCCCAAGGCGACGACGAACACGCCTCTTTCGACGAAGCGGATCGATGCCGAGGGCCTCGCTAAGGGTGTCACGGGTGGGTCGAACGCCAAGACCAAGGGTGGGGCCGGGGGGACCGCGCTTTCGCGGTCCGAGGGGGATCTCACCGAGGCCTACGCCGCCCTGATTGTGCAGCGGATCAGGCAAGCGCTCGAAAGCGCGTCTTTCAACGATGTCGCCGCGGTAATGGTCCAGTTTCAGGTTTCCGCTACGGGCGTGATCTCGGGGGCGCGAATTGTTCAGTCCTCCGGCAATGCGGAGTTTGACCAAGCGATCATCAAGGCCTTGCAGACGATCCGCCCGATCGGGCCGCCCCCCACCAACCGGGCGGAAACCTTCCGGATTCCCATCCGGCTGCGTGAACGGTGAGGCGGGGCAAAAAACTCCTTGCCTTCGGCGGTGAAACTTTGATTTTCCCTACCTTCCCGTCAGTCACGGGCTCTTAGCTCAGTTGGTAGAGCGCCTCAATGGCATTGAGGAGGTCAGCGGTTCGAACCCGCTAGGGTCCACCACTTTAGAAGCGCCGGTCGCCTCAGGGCACCGGCGCTTTTTTGTGGCCGCTGATCCCGCCACCCCGGTCGGAGCTTTGCCCATGATGGCCGAGGCTGTGCGCCAGCTCGGCCGCGGGCGATCGCATCGTTGAGGCCTCGGGCGCGCGCTACAACTACACCAAGGCCCGCCTCACCATTGGCCTCAAC
>CAMAXB010000145.1 GCA_945862035.1 Opitutus sp. GAS368 | reverse complement strand
GCCATCTCCAGCGTGTTTCACTCGGTCATTGGCAGCTGCCTCGCGGGCTGGTGGCGCTGGCGAAGTCGGGCATAGTGACGCGCCGATCCGAAAGGGTCTGGCCGCACGTTGTTACATTTTAGGGGATTCCAGACGGAATTTGTAACAATTTGCGGCCAGACCCCTTTCCGCGGGTGGCGTTGGCTTGGATGGCGTGTTGTAGCCGGCCTCGCTGAGGCCGGTCCGGAGGGCGGGACGTCGGAGGCCGGAGGCCGGCGACCGTCGGCCGCTGCGGGGTCCCTACCGCAGCGCCCTGCCACCATCGAGCGCGCGAGGACGGTTGGCGGGGCCGGGCTTGGGCAGCGGGATTCTTTCAAGCAGCGCCCTCCCCTCCGCAATCTGAGCCTGCGTTGACGGCTCGGCGGCACGATTACGGTACTCGCCGGGGTCGTCGGCGTGCAGATACACCTCGCGGCCGGCGCTGCCGCGATCCCACTCGGTGTAGCGCCAGTCAGTCGTCACCACGGTCCTCGCCTGCACGTCGCGATCGGCCGCCTGATCGTAATGGTAAACTAAGGAATAGGCCGCCTCGGGGGCGCGCGTGCCCTCGCGCCAAGTCGCGGCGAGCGATTTGCCCTCCAGCCCGACAGGGGTAGGGAGTCCAGCCAGCTCGACCAGCGTCGGGAAAAGATCGAGCAATTCGACGGGGGCCGCGACCCGGCGTCCGGCTGGAACGCCCGGGCCAGCGACAAGCAGCGGGACGCGCGTCGCCTCGCCAAAGGCGCTCAGCTTCGCCCACAGGCCGCCATGGTCGCCGAGGTGGAAGCCGTGATCACTCGTCAGAATGACCACGGTCCGCGACCATAGGTCATGGCGATCGAGTTCCTGCAGCAGGAGACCCACCTGATCGTCGATGAAGGAGACGCTGGCGTAGTAGGCGCGGCGCGCAGCGGCCGGCGTGACCGGCTGGGCGAAGCCCGAAAGCTCGGTCTGCAGCGCGATGGCAGGAATATCCTGCATCGCGGGCTCGGCGGCTCGCTCGAAATCGCTGACCGCGTGCTGGTCAAAGGAGCGCTGGGGGGCAGTCCATGGGAGGTGGGGTTTGTGAAAGCCGGCCGCAAGGAAGAAGGGTTTCGGTCCCGTGGCGTGGGCCGCAATCCAGGTGCCCACTTGGCGCGCGCTCACGCCATCGCGAGTCCCGCTGCCATCCGTCGAAAGGATCGCCCACGCCGGCCGGCCGTCGCCGCCGTCGGCACGGGCCCGAAGAGCGACCAGTTCATCGGGGTCTTGGCTCGGGGGATCCTGATAATGGTCCCAGGAGAGCGCATCGTTCATGCGCACATTATGGAAAATCTTGCCGGCACCGGCCGTGAAGTAGCCGTGCTGCCGGAAGAACTGCGGTAGGAGCACGGCATCGGGTAGCGCGGTCCGGGCCGGCGTGTTCAGGATGTAGACGCCGCTGGTCTCCGGGCGCCGGCCGCTGAGAAAGGACACGCGGCTGGGATTGCAGAGCGGGTATTGGGCGTGGGCGCGATCAAAGGTGACGCCCCGCGCGGCCAGGCGGTCGATGTTCGGCGTCTTGGCCAGCGGATCCCCGTAGGCGCCGAGGGCGACATTGAGGTCGTCCGCGACGATCAGGAGAACATTGACGGGAGCGGGCGTGGAAGGCGCGGCCGCGAGAGCGAAGCCCTGAAGGCAGGCGGCAAAGGCGCCGGCGAGGAAATGACGAAACAGGCGGGTTGGGGTCATAGGGTGAGCGACCCGGGGGCGAGGTGCGCGCACCCACCGTTCACGGCTCCCGCCGGCTTGCAAGCCCTCCATTGGTCCGGCGGGTTCGAACACGAAACGCCACGACGACGGCGTCGGAGCGGGGCGGTGCCGACCAAGGTACGATGCGCTGTCGTTGTTTTCCAACTACATCAGGCCGGTGAAACCGGATGCATGGCATGGCCTTCGCCGACTCTCCTTGGCCCCGCGCGCGGACCGGAGCAAGCACCGACCAGGAGCGCGCCTCCGCCAATGGAGGCGCACACCGGTGCCAGACCCAGCCGGTTCATTCTGGATGTGACCGCGCGCAAATCGGCGGGAGCCGGGCCGGTCCGACTTGATTTACCCGGATGCCGAATCACACTTTTAGCCATGAGCCAAACCGTCAACGCCCCCGCCGCCCGCGTCGTTATCCGGACGGTGCTGATCACGACTGATTTCTCCGAACTGGCCAATCGGGCCCTGCCCTCCGCCGCGGCGCTCCTCCCGAACGGGGGACGGATCCACCTGCTCAACGTCCAGCACCCCCGCTGCCTGCCGAGCGGGCAGTACCACCAGGGTCCGTGGGATGCGGAAGGCCAGACGGCGCACCGGGAACACATCAAGGCCTGCCAGGATCGTCTGACCGCGCTGGCCCGGGGTGCCGGCTTCGGGCCCGGAATCGAGCAGACCGTCGAAGTCATCGAATCGCAGGACGCCGGCAAGACGATCGTTGCCGTCGCGACGAAACTTGCGGCCGATGTCATCTGCCTCAGTTCGCATGGCTACACGGGATTCCGCGCCATCGTTCTCGGTTCCGTCGCCGAAGCCGTGCTTGCGCAGAGCACCTGCCCGGTCTTCATCATTCGCCAAACCGGCTGAGTGCCTGGTCGCGCCTGGCGGAAGGACCGACCGAGGAGTTTGCGCGTGATGGGGGCAGGCGGCTGGCCGGAACCGCCGAAGCGATCGAGGGCGGTTTCGGTCTTGCCCTGATCATGGGCCAACCGAGACGACCGGGCGCGGGCGAGCCGCGCCCCGCCGTTGAACAAAGACGGGCCCGCGGCGTTTTCAGAGGGCGAACCAATAGCTGAACTTCACCACAAAGGTATTGTCCGGGCGCGCGCTGAAGAGGCGCTGGTACTCGGTGCCGGGCGAGAAATCGCCGGACACGAAGGGATCGGTGCGGTTCTGGCTCCAGACGAAGAAGGCGGTTGAGCCCGCCTTGTACTCCCAGCGGAGGACAACGTTGGATTTGAACTCGCGAAGGTTGAAGTCGCGGTTGCCGAAGGAATACGGCGTGCCGTCGCCGGTGACGGTGTAGGTGGACGTGGCCGGGTTGTAGGCCACGTTGCCGGCCAGGCGGCGGAAGCGGTCGTCGTAGCCAGAGGCGCGGGAATTGGTGACGCGCTTGAAGTCGGTGTACTCGCCAGCGGAGAGGAAGGGGCTGCCGTAGAACGAGAGGGAGAGCTGCGGGGTGAGGTTGACGTCAAAGCGCAGCTCCGCGGTCAGCGTCTGCTGGTCGAGATGACCCATGATGTCGCGACGGATGCCGCCGGCGTTCACGGTGCGGACATACTGGAGATCGCTCGCCGCATTGATGTAGGAAAGCTCGGCCTGGACGTTCACGCGGTCGCGGAGGCGGGTGCTGAAGGTCGTGCCGAGGCGCGTGGTGCGGGAGAGGCCGTCGCTGGAAACGGCGTGACTGAACTCGCCGCGGTAGTCGCGCGGCTTGGAACGATCGGTCGTGACGGTACCGCTGAAAGTGATCGAGTCGGGCGTGATCAGGGCGTTGCCGCCGCGCAGGATGCGGTGGTCGAGCACCTCGGTGCGGTAGGACGTGCGCGCGGTGTAGATCCAGTTCTGGTTGGAGGTGACCGAGCTATTGACCGTGAAATCCTTCTGGATCTCGTCGAGCGAGAAGTCGTAGCGGCCGGCGTAGTCGAACGTCACGTTGTAGCGGCGCAGGCGGGGGCCGGGGCGCGTTTTGACGTAGGAGAGTTGGACCTCGTGCTTGAGCTGATCGGCGGCGCGCTGGTAGCCAATGTCGTTGAGCTCAAACCCGGGGGAGCGCCAGTCGACAGAGGTGCGATAGCGCCAGTTGCCATTACTGCTCTTGCCGATGATGAATTCGCCGCCGGTGCCCTGCAGGGCGGTGGCGTCAAAATCGACGTCAAGATTCTCGGCGTCAGGCCGTGCGAAATTATGCACGAGCTTCGTCTGCAGATCGGTGATTGCGGCTTGGGAGCCCTCCACCCGGCTGCCGATCAGGGTGAAGTCCACGTAGTAGGTCCGGTTGCCCCAATAATGCAGCAGGTCGATGCCGGCCGTATAGCCCGTGTCGGTCATGAGACCGGGCAGGCCAGCCTCGAGGCTGCGCCGCGTGGCGGTGAGGATGCCGCCGAAGCGGGTGGCACCCTCGTTGAGGGCCTGCTCCATGCGGACAACCGAGAAGTTGGTGGCGGGCTCGACGATGACGCGCGTCTCGGCGCCGTTGAGCGAGATGCGGGCGCGTTCCTCGTCGGTCTGCGCGAGCAGCAGGCCGACGGACAGGCCGCCCGGGGTCTTGCCGGTGACCTTGGCCGCGCCGAGGATGCGGGTGACGGCGGGGGCGTCGACGAAGCCGGGGCCGCGGGCGGTGAGCGAGGGTGCCCGGCCGATGCGGCGGGGGTAAAAGACCTGGGTCACATCACCGAAGCCGAAGTCGAGGATGCTCTTGCCCTCGAGAAAGAACGGACGCCGCTCCTGCAGCAGGGTTTCGAAGGTGTTGAGGTTGATTTCCGAGGGATCCGCCTCGACCTGTCCGAAGTCGGGATTGATCGAGAGATCGAGGGTGAAGTTGCTGGAGAGGCCGATCTTGGCGTCGAGACCGCCCTCGATGACGGTCTCGGAACCGGTGCGGTAAGGATTGCCTGGGATTTCCTCCGTCGTGGCGTACTTGCCGGATAGATACGGAAGAATCTCGATGCGGCGGGAGCGCGGCAGGTCGGTGATGCCGCGGAGTTCGCCGAAGGAGTAGACGTAGCCGCGATTATCCTCGGGGATGAGCTGCCAGTGGCTTTCCTCCTGCAGGTGATCGATGCGCCGCCAGCTGTGGAGGCCCCAGACCTGATTCCGCTCCTTGCTGTAGCGGACCTGACTGAGGGGGATGCGGTATTCGGCGACCCAGGCATCGGCCTCCTGGCCGACCCGGACCTCCCAGACGGCATTCCAGCTCTTGTCCTCACCATCGTTGAGAAGGGCGAGGTCGACCTTCGATCCGCCGGAGGTGACATCGAACTGGAACGCGGTGCGGTAGTCGCGATAGCTATCGAAGGCGATGCCGACCATGTCGCCCGTTTCCTCGTCCCGCTTGCCGCGCAGGCGCCGAAGCGAGCGGACCTCGGGGTCGTGGGCGCGAATGGCGATGTAAAGGTAGCGATCGTCATAGAGGATCTTGAGCGAGGTGGGCTTGGAGGCCGGGCGGCCCTCGTTGGGCTCGGCCTGACTGAAGTCGCTAGCCCAAGTGCCCAGCTGCCAGGCGGTGTCGTCGAGTTGTCCGTCGATGCGGGGCGCGACGCCCTGCAGGCGGGTGGTCTCGTAAACACGGCGGGCGAAATCCTCGTGGCCCGCGGCGGTCCCGGCCGGTGCGGCGACTTCGGCGCCGGAGAGCGACAGCGCGCAGAAAGCAAGGAATGCAGGAGCAAGAACGCGGGTGCGCGAACGGAGAAACATGGAAAAAAGGGTTCGCGACCCGAAGGAAATCAGGCGCGTGCTGACGCGGGATTCAGGCAGGGGCAACCGTTCTCCGTTCCGCCCATCGAGCGGGATTGTGCACAATCTGGCAATCCCTTCTTTCTTACTCGTTCCTCGTTCTTAGTTATTGGTTTTTGGTTACCGGCGTGGTGTTGGCCGAAGCGCGCAACGGGCTGCGCGATTGCCTGACGCGGGCGGATCGCGTCGGCGGCGGCCGGTCCACCGTCATGAGGCGCCAATCGGCCGGGGTGAAGCCGGCAGCGCTGAGGGCGGCGCGCCCTTCGCGCAGGAGCCAGTCGAAGGATCGCGGACGCGCGCCCGGTGCCGGGTGCAGGTTGCCGTCATGGGAGAGCAGGCCGCGGTGGCCGCCGCATCGTCGTCGCGTGGGGCCGGCGGCGGGCTCGGCCCAGCAGGTCGACATCACGTGCTCATGGGCGAGGACCAGGCCGAGTTTGCCGATTGCAACGGGGCCGGTCACGGTCATGACCGCAAGCGGAGTGGTCGTCGGCTGCGAGGCCTGTGACCATTCGGCGGCTGCAAGGGCGAGCAGGAGGATCGCGCCGAGCCGGGGTGAATGAAACGCCTTCATGATGTCCGAAGGTAGCCGTGCCTGGCTGGCGACAGGCTGCAAGCCATCCGGCGGGGCGGGTGCGAAGCCCTCGGGCCGGGTGGAATGAACCGAACACTTTGTATTTGCAGCGGGACGCCGGACTGCAATCTTCGCCGATGAATGACCACTCCCCTACCCCCGGGCGGTGAAGCAGAATTTCTCCCGACAGGCAGCGTCCGCCTGCGTCGGCTCATCCCGGAGCGATCCCGGCGACCCTGCCGCGCCGTCCCCGGGCGCCGTTGCGATTGACCCGATCTGGTCCGCGCCTGTCGTCCGTCCCCGATTTTCCCGCGTCAACCCCACCCCCTACAACCATGTCAGCAAACACTGAAGGTATCTCACCGAACGCGAGCCGGCTCCTCTGGGCTGGATTCACCGCCATCCTTGCCGCCGGTATCGGCTTTGGCGTCCGAGGAGGCATTCTTGCCAACTGGGCTGCTGATTTCGGCTTCACCGGCGCGCAGCTCGGTGCCATTGGCGGCGCCGGGTTCACCGGGTTCTGCTTCGGAATCATCATTGGCGGCGTGGTGGTGGACAAGATTGGCTACGGCAAGCTGGTCCTTGCGGCCTTCCTCTTCCACGTGATGTCGGCCTTCATCACGTTCGCGGCGGGGCCCGGCCAGGCGCAGGAAACCGCCTACCAGTTCCTTTACTGGGGCACCTTTGTGTTCGCCCTCGCCAACGGCACGCTCGAGGCCGTTGCGAATCCGCTGGTCTCGACCCTCTACCCCAAGAATCGCACGCACTATCTCAACATCCTGCACGCCTCCTGGCCCGCAGGCATGGTCATCGGTGGCCTGATTGGCTGGACGCTTGGTGCGGCTGGCATGAGCTGGAAAGTGCAGCTTGGTCTTTTTCTGATCCCCACCCTCGCCTATGGCGTGATGTTCATGGGTCAGAGCTTCCCCAAGTCCGAGGCGGCGGAAAAGGGTCTCAAGGTCGGCGAGATGCTCCGCGAGGTCGGCATCCTCGGCGCGGCGGTCGCCTGCTATCTGCTGGTTCTCTTCTTCTCGAATGCGCTTTCGATGCCTACTGCCGCCTCCTGGGGCATTGGCCTCGTGCTGCTGGCCGTGGTCGGCGTGCTGACGAAGTTCTCGATCGGTTCGTTCCTGCTGTTTGTGCTCTTCATCACCCACGCGCTCATCGGCGCGGTGGAGCTCGGCACGGACGGTTGGATCCAGAACATCACGGGCAACATTCTCACCCCGGACCAAGGCAAGATCCTCTTCGTGTTCACCTCGATGCTGATGTTCGCGCTGCGCTTCTGCGCCCACTTCATTGAGAGCAAGCTGAAGATCTCCCCGATCGGCCTGCTGCTGATCTGCTCGGTGCTCGGCGTCGTCGGCCTCAACATGGTCAGCGGCATCACGACCTTTGTCGGGGCGCTGGTTGCCCTCTCGGTCTACGCCGTGGGCAAGACCTTCTTCTGGCCAACGATGCTCGCCGTCGTCGGCGACCGCTTCCCCCGGACCGGCGCCATTGCCATGTCCATCATGGGCGGCATCGGCATGATGTCCGCGGGCCTCCTCGGCGGCCCCGGCCTCGGGTATGCGAAGGACCGCTTCACGGTGGAGCACCTGCAGGCGACCGCCCCGGCGGTCTACGAGGCCAACAAGGCCGCCACCTCGAGCAGCTTCCTGTTCCTGAATCCCGTCACC
>CAMAXB010000144.1 GCA_945862035.1 Opitutus sp. GAS368 | reverse complement strand
TCGTCGACACCACCTCCGTCCGCAATCAGTTCCTGATCCGCCTGGTCAACAAGCGCAATGAACCCGCCCGCCTGGTGGTCACCGCCTCCGATCTGCCCCCCGGTACCGTGCAGGTGGGCTTCAAGTCCGCGATGGAACTCCCGGCGATGGGCGAGGTCGTGAGCCCTCTTGTGATTCAGATTCCACGCGAGATTTACGCCGGTCCCTTCCATTTCCGGGTGGGCGTGACCGACGAGGCAAAGACTTACGAGCTGGGTCGTCAGGTTGAGTTTATCGGTCCCGACCCCGAACTGCTCAAGGAACGGTCCGAACGGGAACATCGCAAAAACAACGAACGCAAGGAGAAGCATGAGCGCGAAAAATCGAGATGGTCTCAAAATCTGGGCGCTGGCCGGCGGCTGCTTTCTGGCCCTGATCCTCGCCTACGTCGTGCTCTTCACGCTCTCGGCCCGCAGTCCGGTGCAATCCGTGCCGCTTGAGCCGCGTCAGGGCCCCTGATCATGGAACTCGCCTCCGTCAGCACGCCCGCCGCAGCCTTCGTCGCCGGCTTGGTGACGAGCCTGCACTGCGCGGGCATGTGCGGGCCGCTGGCCTGCATGCTGACGCCGGCCCGCGGCGAGCAGGTCGACGCGACGACGGTCACGACAGTCTACCAGGTCTCGCGCGTCCTCGGCTACACCCTGCTCGGCGCGATCGTGGGGGGCATCGGTTCCGTCCCGGCGAGTTGGGGTGACTCCAGCTTGGTTCGCTGGCTGCCCTGGGTGCTGGTCGGTTATTTTCTACTCGTGGCCCTGCGACTCGGTTCGCGACTTCCGCGGCTCAAGTTGCTTTCACGTGTCCAGTTCGCGTTGCAGGGCTGGGTGCGCGGGCGCCCGCGCCTGCAGGTGGCCGGCGTGATGGGGCTCGCCACGCCGCTGCTGCCCTGCGGACCGCTCTACTTCCTGATCGCCCTCGCCGCGCTCTCCGGGTCCGCCTTGCACGGATCCGAGTTCATGCTGGCCTTCGGCCTCGGCACGGTGCCGCTGCTGTGGCTGGTCCAAGCCAATTTCAGCTGGGTCCGCAGTCGTCTGTCTCCGGTGGGCATTGCGCGGGTCCAGACCGCCATGGCCTTGGTCGCCGCGGTGGTGCTGTCGTGGCGGCTGCGCGGTTCCCTCGGCTTTTCCGGCACCGACCTCTACAACTACATCTGCTTCTGAGCACCTGGGCAATAGGTCGCTGGGGTGGCCTGCCCCGGTGATCGAATTTGAATTCTCCAGTATAACGGACCGGGGTCAGCGACCCCAGCCACAGCCAACGTCATCCGCTCGCCGAACCGATGAGCACCGCCGCCCTTCCTCCGCCCCCCGCCCGCGCTCCCCGTCCACCGGCGGCTCGCGCGGGCAAACCCGTGTGCCGGCACTGCGGCGCCCCGTCCGCGGGCGGAGAGTTCTGCTGCTCGGGTTGCGCCTATGTTTTCCGGCTGATTCATGAACAAGGCCTGGATGCCTTCTACCAGGTGAAGGACGCGGTCACGGCCCCCGCCGATCCGTCGCTTCTGACGCCCCGGGATTATAACTGGCTGGCCACGGCTCAGGCCGAGGCCGAGCGCACGTCCGGAGCGCGGACGCCTGAGCTCATTCTTGGAATTCAGGGACTCTCCTGCGCGGGTTGCGTCTGGCTGGTGGAAAAACTCTTCACCAAGCAGCCCGGTGCCGGGCGGATCTCGGTCAACGCCCAGACCGGCCAGCTGCGGCTGACGTGGGTGGCCGGCGCCTTTGATGCGGCGGCGTTCGCGCGGACCCTCCAGTCGTTCAATTACCTGCTGGGACCCGCCGGCGCCGAACGCGCGGAACGGGCCGAGAGCCGTACGCTGGTCAAGAAGATCGGGCTCCTCTCCGCGTTCACGATGAACGTGATGATCTTCACCCTGCCGACCTACTTCGGCATGGAGTCCACCTTCATCTATGCCCACTTGTTTGCGACTTTGGCGATGGGCTTCGGCACGCTGAGCCTGCTGGCCGGCGGCGGCTACTTCCTGGTCCGGGCGGTCCGGGCGCTGCGCGCCGGGGCGCTGCACATCGATCTGCCGATCGGTCTCGGCATCGTCGGTGCCTACATGGGTTCGATGTATGGCTGGCTGGCCGGACGCGAGGAGTTCATGTACTTCGATTTCGTGAGCGGGTTCATCCTGCTCATGCTGATCGGCCGCTGGGCGCAGGTGGCCGCGATCGAGCGCAATCAACGCCGCCTGCTGGCGCGCCAGCCGACCCCGCCCCGCGTACGGTGGGTCACGTCGGATGGCACCGAATCGGAGATTGCCCCGGAAGACCTCCGGCCCGGCATGACTTTTCTTGCCGCGGGTGGGCAGACCGGTCCCGTCGCCGCGCGCCTGCTCGCCGCTGATCACGCCTTCAGCCTCGCCTGGATCAATGGCGAGGCGGAGCCCCGCACGTTCCGCGTGGGCCAGCGCGTGCCGGCCGGCGCCTTCAATCTCTCGCGCGGGGATGTGCGCGTCGAGGCGCTCGAACCGTGGGCCGACTCCCTGCTGGCCGAACTCCTGCGCCCTGTCGAACGCGAAGACTACCGCAATCGCCTGCTGGAACGGATCATCCAGGCCTACCTGATCGCGATCCTCAGCATCGCCACCCTCGCGGGAATTTACTGGGCCCTCCAAACCGGGGATGCCCTCCATACCGGCGCGATCGTGACCGCCATCCTGGTGGTGTCCTGCCCCTGCGCGCTCGGCCTCGCGGTCCCGCTGGCGGACGAGATTGCCACCGTGGCGCTGCGCAAGCGCGGGGTGTTTGTGCGCGCGGGCGATCTCTGGCCCCGCCTCGCGAAGATCAAGCGGCTCGTCTTCGACAAGACCGGCACGCTTACCCTGGAGACGCCCGTGCTCCTCAACCCCGACGCGCTGGATCGCCTGGAGCCCGAGGCGCGCTCCGCCTTGGCGGTCCTCGTCTTCGACAACCCGCATCCCGTCAGTCGCGCGCTTTACGAGTCGCTTGCGGTCAAGGGGACCACGGTCGTCGACGCATCCTCCAATGCGGTGATCGAGACCGTTGGCGCCGGGGTCGAATTGGGCGACTGGTCGCTCGGCCGCCCCGGCTGGAAGACGCGCGGGGGGGCGGCCCTTTCTCCGCAAACAACGGAGGCCTCCGCCGATGTGGTTTTAGTCCGCGCGGGCGTCACGGTGGCCACGTTTCACTTTGCCGATTCCGCCCGGACCGACGCCCGGGAAGAGCTGGCGGCGCTGGCCCGGCGCGGGCTCGACACCTTTGTGCTCAGCGGCGACCGCCCCGAAAAGGTTCGCGGTCTGCTCGACGGGCTGGGCCTGCCGGCGACCAGCGGACTCGGCGGCCTGTCGCCCCAGGACAAGGCGGCCTGGCTCGATGGGCATGGCGGCGAGGGTGCACTGATGTTGGGCGACGGTGCCAATGATAGCCTCGCATTTGACCACGCGCTCTGCCGCGGCACGCCGGTCATCCACCGGGGTGTGCTCGAGGCCAAGGCTGACTTCTATTACCTGGGTCGCGGTATTGGCGGCATCCGGGCGCTGTTCGAGATCAACGACGCGCGGCGTCAGACCACCGGGACGCTCATCGGCTTCATGATTCTCTACAATCTCGCGGCGGTCAGCCTCGCGGTTTCAGGCTACATGAACCCGCTGTTCGCCGCGGTGCTGATGCCGCTGAGCTCGCTCGCCACGCTCACGATCGTCGGCTTCGGTATGCGCCGCGCCTGGCAGGTCGCAAGGGAATCAGGGATCTAGTTTTTAAAGGAGGTAACGGAGAGAACAGAGGCTCGATCCCTCGACTCCGAGTTCCGACCTCCTGATCGACTCTGTTCCCTCCTGTTCAAGCTTTCTGGGTCAGAGCGTCCTCGGGATCGCCGCGGTCAGGTTCTCCGGTTCGCCGGTCGTGATGACGAGATTGTCCTCGATGCGCACGCCGCCGATCCCGAGGTGCTGCTCGGCGATGGCCCAATTGACACAGTCGCGGAAGCGTTCGCGGCGGACCGGGTCGTTGAGGAGGGCGGGGATGAAATACAGGCCCGGCTCGACCGTTATGACATAGCCCGGCGCGAGGGGCAGGTCGGTGCGCAGCGTGCGCAGGCAGGGCCGGGGATCCTTGGGTCGGTCGGGCAGGGTGCCGCTGGCGTCACGCACGCCCAGTCCCACGAGGTGGCCGAGGCCATGCGGGAAGAACAAGGTGTGCGCCTCCTGCTCGACCAACGACTCGGCGGCGCCGTGCATCACGCCCAGCTCGATCAGCCCGGCGGTCAGGTCGACCGCGCAGCGCAGGTGGATCTCCTTCCATTCCTCACCCGGGCGGCAGGCGGCGATGGCGCGCTGCTGGGCCGAGAGTACGATCTGGTAGAGGTCGCGCTGGAACGGCGTGGGCGCATCGCCGACGACGTAGGTGCGGGTGACGTCGCACACGTAGCGGCTGACCTCGGCCCCGGCGTCAATCAAGACAAACTCGCCCGGGCCGAACGCCCGGTCGGAAGGGTCAACGTGCAGCACGGCCGCGTTGGGACCGGAGCCAACGATGCTGCCATAGCCGGGACGATCGCCCCCGGCGCGAAAGAAGGCGGCCTCGAGTTCGATCTGAAGTTGGCGCTCCGTCCGTCCGGGACGGAGCTCGGCTTGGACGGCCGCGTATCCGGCCGCGGTGGCGGTGGCGGCGCGCCGGAGCAGGGCGAGCTCGGCGTCATCCTTGGGCCGGCGGGCATGATGAAAATGGGCGCGCATGACCCCTGAAAGTGACGCGTCGGCGGTGACGCCTGCCAGAGGAGCGCCGAGCGCGGCTACCGCCCGGCCGCTGCGCGCCGCGAGCCAGGCCGGCAGTTCGGTCAGCGGGATACCCGGCAGTTGCGTACGGCCTTCCCAGACGCGGGCCGCCTCCGTGACGATGGGGACGAAGGAGGTCCAACCGCGGTCGCGCGGATCGTAGGCGATGACGCCACCCTCGTGGTCGAGACCGGCGAGGTAGACGTACTCCGCGTGGGCGCGGAACGGATACGTCTGGTCCGAGTTTTCGGGCAGGGGCACCGGCTCGCCGGCGCCCACCAGCAGGAGGGCGTCGCCGAGCGGGAGGGTGGCGGCGACGCGGTGACGACGATCGGATAGGACACGATCAGTGAAGATCATGCCGGGAAGCTGAAACACGGAGCTAGACCGGGCAAGCCGTCCGACTCCGGTCGGGGTTCTTCAGCTTCTTTTTTTCGAGCCCTTCTTCTTGGGCGGGACGATGAGCACCGGGCAGCTGGCCTTTTTCAGGATGCCGTGGGTAGTGCTGCCGACGATGAGATCGTAGAGGGCGGTGTGACCGTGGGAACCCATCACGATGTAGTCGGCCTTGACCTTTTCGGCGGTCTCCAAAACCCCGGCGACAGGGCCGCCGCTGAGCTGAACCGTGCGGGCGGAGACGCCTTGGTCGCGGAGCTCCTCGGCCAGATGCTTGAGCTGGCGGGAGGCGGCCTTCTCGCTGACGGCGAAGATTTCCTGCACGTTCTCAAGGGCGAGGCCGTAGTCGCTGGTGACCATCGGGGGCTGCACGACATGGAGGATGACGATCTGGCTGGGGCCGGACTTGGTCAGCTCGACGGCGGCGGCGATGACCTGGGCAGTGGCGGCCGAGAAGTCAACGGGGGTAAGGATTGTTTTCATGGTGGCGACAGTATGCAGCAAATCAGCGGAGAATGCCACGCACCGCTTGGTGGCCTCTGCGCAGATTTTGCTGCGAAGGGCGGGTCAGAAAATGCGCTTGCTTCCCCGGACGGCATGCGGCTTGTTCTCCCTTCCTTTCGTCGGGCTGTAGCGTAGCCTGGTAGCGCGCTTGCATGGGGTGCAAGAGGTCGTGAGTTCGAATCTCACCAGCCCGACCATTATCATTAATCCCCGCGGGGGATGTCAGGTCGCGACACATGATGTCTAAATGCGACACGCTCAGGCGTTCGCAAGCTCGGGTTTGCATGATGAATCGTGTCACGACGCGACAACAGATGGCAGCGAATGACCACCGTCTGGACACGTTTTTGGACACACCAAGCGCAGGCAGTTTCGCTACGATGGCCGCGCGGGGGAATTTGCCGGCGTCGGTGTAAATCTTCATCGTGAGTCTGATGTCACTGTGCCGCATCAGCTCCATAGCCTCACACGTCTATCCGAGAGGGTCTGGCCGAGTTTTGTTGTTTTTCGCGGCAGACGTCCAGAGCCCTCTCGGAAAAATACCGAAACTCGGCCAGACCCCGTTCAGAGGGCGTGCCAGAACGAGGAAGGGCGGGGCGGTGGTCACTCATTCCGGTTGGGGCCTTCAACAGCGAGCTTTGCGGCTTTTCAAAAAACAATCTAAAGATTGACAAATTAGACATTAGATCAATCTATAGATTTATGAAAAGGGCGAAATTTCAATCTATACGTTTAAAGCAACTGACTACCCAGCTGACGCCCGATCAGCCCATCCAGGCCGTCACGCGGCCGACCGGCGGGTGGATTAAGGCGATCCGTGGTGCGCTGGGTCTAAGTCAGCGTGAGTTGGCCACGCGATTGAGTCGTAGTCCCCAAGCCGTCCACCAGCTCGAGAATTCCGAAGCCGCCGGCACGATTACGTTGGCTCAGCTGGAGGCCGCCGCCGGAGCGATGGGCTGCCGGCTCATCTACACCTTCGTCCCGGGTCGGGGCACGCTGGCCGATCTGGCCGATCCGCAGCGCGCGCAAAGCGACCGCGCCCTTCGGCATTCAATGGCACTCGAAGGCCAGGCCGTCGCCGAGGACTCGTCCGCAACGTGACGGACCTCTTTCGCTCACATCTGGGCGACACACCGCTGTCGGATGAAGAGAGGCGGGACCTCATCCCGAGTTTGTCGACCCAGCGCGAACTCAATGAATTCGAGTTCGCCAATATCCGGAGCGCTCGTGATTGGGCCCGGCAGCCCCGCCGTCTCGCCAAGGCGGATATCACGAGCGCCTCTTACCTTATCGACCTTCACCGCCGCATGTTCAACGCCACTTGGCGGTGGGCCGGCCGCTTCCGGACCACTGAAAAGACCATCGGCGTATCCCCAGTTCGCCTACAGTCGGACCTCGGCGCACTTCTAGGCGATGCCCGGTACTGGCTTGAGCACCGTGAACCGATCGACGAAACCGCGGTCCGCATGCACCACCGGTTGGTTTACATCCATCTTTTCCCGAACAGCAACGGGCTTCACGCCCGCCTCGTGGCTGACTTGTTGGTCCAAAAGCACAACCGTCCGCCCTTATCATGGGGAGCCGGCACGGCTGCCACGCCGGTGGTCCGAGCTGCCTACTTGGCGGCGCTCCGCCAAGCCGATCAGCACGACTACGGCCCCTTGTTTACCTTCGCCCGCTCGGGCGATCTCGGTTCCTGAATCCAACCCAATGGTGTCGCGTCGCTCGTGGTTTCTGTTGCGCCAGGCCCGGCGGTGGTTGGGCGGGTTCTTGACCGACCAGAGTTCAACCGCATGCTCACCGTGATGCCCGTGTCCTCTGAGTCCGATCATGTCCGTGCCGCGACGGAGCGGCAGGTGGCGATCTACCGCGCGATGACGCCCCGGCAGCGGCTGGAGCAGGGATTGCGGATGAATCGAAGCATGCGGGAGCTCATGGCAACCGGCTTTCGGCACCGTCATCCCGACTGGTCTGAGCTGCAGGTCAAACAAGCCGTCGCCGATCGGATCCTTCATGCCCGGACCGGATGAGCTGACGCGGTTTGTCCAGCGCTTGGAAGCCATGGGCGCGCCGTA
>CAMAXB010000143.1 GCA_945862035.1 Opitutus sp. GAS368 | reverse complement strand
CTCCGGCTGCAACCGAGAGCTTACCTCGAAGAGCGAAAGCCGGTGGTTTTCGACGCCCTGACTGTCGTCGATGATGAAGCGCGACGTGCTCCAGTCCGTGTTGGTCTGGATCACGGCGGTCAGCGCCCTGCGTCCTAGATGGTAGGTCGCCTCGGGATTGGATCGCACCGGCAGTCCACGCTCATTGGCATGGGCATGTGCCGCGACGATGGCGGGAAGGTCATCGGTGATGCCATCGCCCACCGCGCCAAAAGCCTCGTAGGTCACCGCGTCCGCGTTCCCTTTCTCGGCGGAAGCTGCCGTCTCCGCCGCCCTACCCTGCAAAGGCAAGGCCAGTGACACGACGGCAACGAGGGCAAGGAGACGGAAAGCGAAAAGGCTCATCACGGAGGGAATTCGATCAATTCTGAGATAGACCAGAGCCCACGAAAGGTCAGGGGCTCGTCAGATTGTACGTTCGGCACGCTCCCGAGGGCCACGGAAAAATATCCCGCCGCGCAATCCCTCCCTCGGCGTCGTCAATTCTTCCCACTTCCTGAGGCCGCCGTCGGCGTATGGCGGCGTCAACCGAGCGGTTTTCTCCGCAAAAAAAGACCGCGCCGATGCAGGGCTACCAACTGCAGAATGCGACGGGCATAGTCGCGCGCGAGAATGTGCGTAGTGGCGTGGAGCGCGGCCGGCTCCGTTGAAACTTCTGCGGTAACGCCCGAAGCCCAGCACGTCGTGATCTACATCTGAAGTATTACGGCCGGTCGACAGCTCACTTGGGCTTTACCGTCTGCCCTTCGTGCCAGGCGCCCTCCGCCAGAACACGCAACGGGAAAGGCGGGATGCCGCGTTCGTTGCGATGGATCATGCCTACGAGGGTGTCGATGGCGATCCGACCCACCAGCAGGACGTTCTCGCGAGCGAGCTGGATTTCGCCGGATTGATTTCCGGCTACCGGACGAACCAGCTCGGCATCGATTATTTCGGAGTGCCGTTTTTCCCGAACGCTTTTCCCACCTCCGCGGATATTGGCGGCGGTCGCATGTCCGCTCCCTTGGGCTGGTTGGAGACCAACGTGGTGCAGATCGAGGATCCCAATCACTACTGGCACGATCCCAACGGGCACACGTTCCACCTGTTCATGCGCGCGCACACCGGCGGAACCGGGTACGCGGCGATGGCGAAGGTGGTCGAGCAGGCCGACGGCTCGATGCGCACGGAACTCGAGTCCGTGCCCTCGGGGAAGAAAATCCTCTGGGTGCCGATGCCCGGCGGACATATGCGGTTCCACATAACCTACGATCCGCAGACGAAAATTTACTGGCTCCTGAGTTCCCAGCCGACCGATTCCATGACACGCGCTGAACGGCTGCCGGCTGGACGTTACGGGCTGCCAAATAACGAGCGTCACCGCCTAGTGCTGCATTTCTCCCGGAATATGGTAGATTGGGCCTTTGCCGGCTTGGTGGCCATCGGAGCTACGCCCATTGAGTCTCGGCATTATGCGAGCATGGATATCGACGGCGACGACCTGGTGATCCTATCGCGTAGCGGAGATACCCGCGCGAAGAGCGCGCACGACGGCAACCTTATCACCTTTCACCGGTTGAAGAATTTCCGGGAGCTCGTTTATTGAAATCTATGAAGCCCCACACGCCGATTCCACTTTCCACTCCTCGCAAGCGCCTGGGATCTGTCATCGGGGTTCGCGAGGAGCGACTCGCTGAGTACCTGGCGCTGCATGCGGCGGTGCCGCCTGGCGTGCTGCACGCGCTGAGCCAGGCAAACTTCCGGAATTATTCGCTGTTCCACTACCGGATGCCGGACGGAAAGATCTATCTTTTCCGGGCGGTGGATTATGTGGGCAAGGATTACGCCGCCGACATGGCCGGCTTGGATGCGAATCCAGACTTTCAAGTCTGGCGGAAGATTTGTCGGCCGATGCAGGAACCGCTGGCGAGTCGCGCGCAAGGCGAATGGTGGGCGGAGATGCCCGAGGCGTTCCATCTGCCCTGAACCCACCAATACCGTGCGCTACTTTCTTGGTACCGATGTAGGTACCAGCAACGCCCGGGCGGGCATTTTCGAAGGGCGTGGCCGGCGCGTGGGGATAGCGAGCCATCCCATTGAGATGTGGCGGCCGGCGCCGGACCACATCGAGCCTTCGAGCGAAGATATCTGCCGGGCCTGCTTGCGGGCGGCGCGCTCAAGGATGTTGCGGATGAGACGGGGGGCGCGCCGATCGCCTCCCCGATCTTCTCGCATCCGGACTTCGAGCGCCTCGAGGCCGAGGGCCTGAGCCACAACACCACTCACACCACCCAAGCGGTCAAGGCGGTCAGCGAGCGAGCGCGGGCATAGATCCGTCGGCCGGTCTTCATCAAACAGGGTCGAGCCTGCGGGCGTCCCTCTTTGCAAACAGACTCCGCTCGTATCCTCAGCCCCTCCAGCTTGCTGTCCCTCGCCGACTTCGGCAGATCAGCTCCCTCTTATCTTCCTGACCTCTCGGGAACCGCCGGTCTCAGCCGGAACAAAGGAGACCTACAGGAAAACAGGGGATTGTTGGGTTCGTGGAAAACGCGGAAAGCGCACAAGAACCTGGCGGTCCCCTCCCTTTCCAGAGGCCGGAGAACGACGCATGATTCAATCCTTTACCGATGCAGACACCGCGGAACTTTTCCGGACGGAACGAAATCGCCGCTTTTCGTCCATCGCCCGGGTTTCGCTGCGTCAGTTGATCCAACTTAACCGCGCTGGCTGCCTGGGAGATCTGGCCGTACCACCCGGAAACCGGCTGGAGGCGCTCAGAGGAAATCGGGCGGGGCTTCACTCGATTCGAATCAATGCCCAATGGCGCATTCTCTTTCGCTGGTCCGACTCAGGGCCGCACGACGTCGCGATCGTCGATTACCATTGATCCGGACCCATAACGCGTTACGTTATAGCCATGCCTACGTCAATCACCCCCGGAGAGATCCTCTTGGAGGACTACCTGAAGCCGATGGGCATTTCGCAGAACGCGATGGCCCGGGCGATCGGAGTGCCTCCGCGTGCCATCAACGAGATCGTGCTCGGCAAGCGAGCCATCACGCCGTCCATGTCCATCCGTTTTGGCGCGTTCTTCGGTCAAACGCCTCAATTCTGGCATGGCCTCCAAGTTGACTGCGACTTCCGGGCCTTGGCCAAGAAGCACAGGAGACTGACGGCGAAGATACGTCCGGCGGCGGAGTTGGCCAAGGTCGCCTGAGCCGCGCCCTCGGTGGGTTCAGGCCGCTGATGGTGAGCATCCAATCACGCCAGCGAGATTCTTGCCCGGGTACGCCCGGCTCCGCAGGTGAGACCGCTCGAGAGGAGGCAGCCTCGCTCGAGGCGACCGACCCCGATCATCTCGGGTCGGGCGCGAGGGTGCGATCCCCTACTGGACCGATCCCGGAGCGTTCGCCGTCAGCATTGTCTCAAGGCGGGCCGACAGGTCCTCGATGATTCCCGGCGGGGCGCGGTCCGGCAGGAGATTGTCGAGTTCGTGCGGATCCTTCTCCAAGTCGTAGAGTTCATCCATGCCCGTGAGTTCCTTGTAGCGGATGAACTTGTAGCGGTCGGTCCGCAAGGCGTGGTAGCCCATGCCCTGCAGGCGCATGAACTCCGTATCGGAATAGTATTCGATCAGAAATTCGTTCCGAATGCGGGCGGAACCGTCGGCAAAGGCGCGCACGAGCGACCGGCCTTGGAGATTGGAGGGAGCCGGGGCTCCGGCCAGTTCGAGCAGCGTGGGGGCGATGTCGACATTGCTGGCGAGGGACTGCGGTTTGGCCCCCGCAGGAGCGACCTTGGGGTAGCGCACGATCAGCGGGATCCGGATGCTGGGCTCATAGGCGAGGCGGCGTTCCTGCGCCAAGCCGAACTCGCCGTAGAAAAAGCCCTGATCGCTGGTGAGCACGAAGATCGTGTTGTCGAGCACGCCCTTGCCGGTGAGGACCGCAAACAGGCGCCCCAGGCTGCGATCTACCGCGCTGAGCATGCGCAGGCGGTCCTTCACCACGGCATCCGGCAGGCCGCCGACCGGGCTGCGCGGGTCGTCGTGCTCCACCTTGCGGGCCAGCGCGGGCTTGCCGGTCAACGGCGCCCGCCAGTTCGGGCCGTGGGGCACGGTGTCGTTTTCATAGAGTTTCTCGTCCCCGGGCGCCGCCGGGAAGGAGCGCACACGGTTCGGGTGGATCTCGGGATGCGAGGCCTTCTGCGCGATGAAGGCGAGGAAGGGCCGGTCCGCCGGCGCCGATTCGATGAACGACACCGCATAGTCGGTCAGGATATCCGTGATATAGCCCTGGCTCTTCACCGGCTGGCCGTCGACGTTCAGGTCGGCGTTAAAATACATGCCCTGACCCACAAAGCTCACCCAGCGATCGAGGCCGGGGCGCGCGGTGTCGTCCGTCGCACTCATGTGCCACTTGCCGAAGAAGCCGGTACGGTAGCCCGCATCGCGGAGCAGTTTGGGGAAGGTGACAATGCGATGGCTCTGCTCGGCCCGCTCGCTGTTGTCGGTGATGCCGTTGCGGTGCGGATACTGGCCGGTCATGATCACGGCCCGGCTCGGCGAGCAGAGCGGCGCGGAGGTGAACATGCGCTGGAAGGAAGCGCCCTCATCCACGAGACGCTGGAAGTTCGGCAGTTTCGCGAAAGGATGGTTAATCACATCGTCAAAGCGCACGTCATCCAGCAGGACGAAGACGATGTTCGGCCGGGGCGTAGCCCCCGGAGCGGTTTGGGCACCCCGCGCCACCGTGCAGGCGAGAGTGGCCGATCCGGCCAACGCCAGGATTTGAAGCAAACGGGAGAGACGACGGAAGATCATGGGATCAGGGGTTAGACTGCTCATTCGGGGTAGGTAACTTGAGACGCGGAAGTTAATTCTCCGAAAGCTTGCCTGCCAAGACGGCAGTTTAGGCCGGACAATGAGGATAAAATCAGGCTATTCATGCTCAGTCTGACCGGTCAGATTTCTGCCGTTTAATTACGACAAGCCCGAGCTCATGCGGGCCTCGGCCAACGCATCCCCGTCTCAGGCGTTGCGGACCCAGGGGAACAGGCGCAGTCGCTCCTCTGCGATCGGGCGGCCGGTGGCCACGCAGCGTCCGTAGGTTCCCTGCTCGAGGCGCTTGAGCGCGGCCTCGACGTCGATCAGGAGACCCCGGTCGCCGTCCAGCGGATCCAGCGCAGGCTGAGCCGGGACCGGCGCCACGGGCTGGTCGCGTAGCGCGTCCGCCGCTTGCTGACTCGAGTCCCCTTGGCGCAGTGCGAGCTGCAGCCGATCACGGGCGGCCAGAAGGGCCTCGCGGTGCCTCGCCCAGCGCGTTTCCCCGAGCTGAGCCTGAGTTGCCGATTCCGCGGCCGGTGAAATCGGTGCGCGGGTGCGAGATGCCATGACCGCAGTCTAGCCCATCTGCACCTCCTTCGCTGCGCACCGTTTGCTCGAAAATACGCCCTTTTTGCCAGCGCGTCAGGCCGATCTACCAGCGGAACCTACGCAGGCCGGTGAGAAACAACCAAGCGGTCGCAACCGCCAAGCGGGTCCCAACTTCCTCTTCGTGCCCGCAGGCGACGCGTCCAATCTCTGACAGAGCATCATCGGCTTCCCCGGCTCCGGGAACCTATCGCGTGATGCTACCCAGCGGCCAGACCGCGCCGGCCGCGTGGCTGAAGGGTCGCTGGTGGGAGCGCAATCAGGAGATCAATCCCGTGGCCTCGCAAGGAACGGGTTCCTCTCCCTGCTGGCCGGCACCTTGCCCGGACCCGCAAGAGGGCGAGCGACCAGACCGACGCCTGCCTAAGGGCGGGGATCAGAGTTCCGCCGGCGCCACGTTCAACAACCGTGACTGCTCCGCTCGCTTGCGCGCGAGTTCCACGCCAACGGCGTCGAGCCCAAGGGCATTGGCCACGGCGGGAATCGTGCCCACGCCGCAGAAGGGATCCACAATCACACGCGCGCCAACCTGATCCCGCGCAAAGCGCACGGCGTAGGCAGCCGCCCGGATGCCCATCGCGCGCACCCACGGCGCGCGGCCCGCATCCGTGATGATGTCGGGGATCGGCAGCACGTCCGGGCAGCGCATCGCGCGCGAAACTGCGATCAGATGCGTGAACCCCGGTCGGCCCATCGTGAGCTGACCCGGCGGGCGCCGGCAGACGATCTTGTGAAAGAGCACGCGCGCTCCGGCATCCTCGGCCGCGCGAATCACCATCCCGCCCTTGTCGATCCAGACGCCGTCGCGCTTGATGTCGGATTGAAAAAAGAGTGCGGCGCTGGAATCCGGGACCAAGTCAATTGTCGCACCCACCGCTCCAAGAAACCACTCCCGCCAGACCGGCAGCGACTGGCCGACTTCGGAAACGTCGGGTAGCGAAGTGACGGCGCAGGCTCCCTCCATCCGTCCGCGAGCCCGCATCCACGCGATCGCCTCCGCGCAATGGATCTCGCGCATCGGCGCGGGGGCGGCTGCGGAAGAGACAACAAGGACTGACATCGTCCGAACTATCCCCGGCCCATTGCCCGCGCACAAGGCCGGACCAGCAGCCCGGCACCCATGCCGGCCGCCCCTTGCGAAAGGTGGAACGCGTTGCCCCAACGCGTTGGCTTGAGGAAGGCGCCAAGCAAGCTTGTTGGGGCAACGAGCTCCACCTTTAAGCTCTCAGGACCATCCGACGACGGCCCACCCGCGGTCCACTTCCGGGTAGACCTCCCGCGCCCGCTGCGGCTGACTGGCGAGGTGGCTTCCTCGCTCAACCTCCAGCCGATCGGTTTTCTCCGCACCCGCCAGCAGGTGAAGTTCCAGGCCGGCCACCAACCCGTAGCGGCCATCGAAGAGCGCAACGAACTCGAACTGCTCCCGGGCTTTGACTACGAGCAGGCACTGCACGACCTCGACGGCTTTGACCGGGTCTGGCTGCTGTCATGGTTCCACCGCAACACCGCCTGGCGGCCCATGGTGCTCCCGCCCCGCGGGCCGGCCCATCGGCGCGGGGTGTTCGCCACGCGCTCGCCGCACCGGCCCAATCCGCTCGGACTGACCGCGGTCCCGCTGCTTGGCATTGAAGGCCGCACGCTGCAGCTCGGCCCCTGCGACCTGGTCGACGGCACACCGATTCTGGACCTCAAGCCGTATATCCCCGCCTTCGACGCCTTTCCCGCTGCAAAGGCGGGCTGGATCGACGAGATGGAGGCCCGGTTGAAAGAGCCACCCGCGTACACGATCGAATACGGCGCGCTCGCGCAGGAGCAGGTGCGCTGGCTGCGCGACCACGGGCCGATCGACTTCACCCCCCGCCTCGCCGAACTCCTGTCGCGCGATCCCTCGCCCCACCGCACGCGGCGGATCCGGCGGCGCGGAGAAGGTACATTCACGATTGGCTGCGGCGCCTGGCGCGCCATGTTCACCGTCAGCGGCCACGTGGTCACGGTGCTGTCGCTTGAGGCGGGTTACCCGCAGCGCTTTCTGCTGCGGCCCGGCTACGAGCAGGTGCCCGACCGCGAGGTGCAACTCGCGTTCATCGCCCAGTGGGGCGAGCCGCCCGTGGGGGAATGACCGTGGGCCGGATTGCCTTGATGTAGCTAGCCTCGCTGAGGCCGGGCCGGAGGCCGGAGGTGGAACGCGTTGCCCTCTGTATGGACCGGAGACATGGGTGACACATTGACGGGGACATGGGTAACACTTTGGGGATGCCATGGCATACCCCTGATCTGATGTCCTCCCGACTCGAGTTTGTGCT
>CAMAXB010000142.1 GCA_945862035.1 Opitutus sp. GAS368 | reverse complement strand
GGAGGAGACGCCGCGGAAATCGCGGATCGTCGGGAGGGCAACCGCCAGCAGGCGATAAAGGAACTCCCACATCGAATTGCCGCGCAGAGTGACGTGCGCGCCAACGATCTGGCCCTGACGAAGCTTGAAATTCGAAATCGCCTTTTTGGACTTCGCGGTGACGGGCTTCTGACCCGCGATCGAACCGAGGTCGCGGACGATGTCCGCGATCTGGTTTTTGTCCGCCTCGGCGTCGATGCCGGTGTTGAGGGTCACCTTCGTGATCTTGGGCACCTGGTGCTTGTTCTTATAGCCGCGGCTCTTGATGAGCTCGGCAATGACCTGCTCGTTGTAGAGCTTTTTGAGGACGGGAGTGTAAGGGCTGCTGCTCATGGAAGGAGCCTCCGGATTTCCGACCCGGGGGCGATGGATGAGTGTGTTAAGGGAAAAGAGGTTCAGTAACGCAGGCGGCGGGCGGCCTTGGCAAGCGCGGACTTGGAGTCGCGCTCACGTCGGTCGTCAGGCCTTGGCGGCGGGTTTTGGGCGCTTCTTGGAGGCTTCGAAACGGCTCTTGAGCTGCAGATTCGACACATGGATGGAGCCCTCGCGCTCGGCGATGGTGCCATTCGGGTGTTCCTGCGACTTCTTCAGATGGCGCTTGATCATGCCGACACCCTCGACGCGGGCGCGGGACTTGACGGCCAGGACCTCGAGGATCTTGCCCGACTTGCCCTTCTGGGAACCGGCGAGGACGACGACTTCGTCTCCGCGCTTGACGTGAAATTTGGTAGCCATGTTAGAGGACCTCCGGAGCGAGCGAGATGACCTTCATGTAGTTCTTCGCGCGCAGTTCGCGGGCGACGGGGCCGAAGATACGGGTGCCCTTGGGATTGCCGTCCTGACCGATGATCACGATGGCGTTGCTGTCGAACCGCAGGTAGCTGCCGTCGGCGCGGCGGACCGCGGCCTTCGTGCGAACGACGACGGCCTTGGCGACCTCGCCCTTCTTGACCGTGGCGTCGGTGGCGCTGTCCTTGATGTGGACAGTGATGAGATCGCCGATGCCGGCGGAATTGGTGTTCTGACCCTTTTTAGAGATCATGGCAGCCCTGCGGGCGCCGGTATTGTCTGCGACTTCGAGAATGGAACGGAGTTGGATCATGACGAGCCTCCAGGGAGGTTGCGGTTGCGGATTAGGCCTTGGTGGTCTTCGTCGGCACCGATGCGGCGACGTCGGTCTCGGTGATGGCCGCGCCGTCAGCGGCGATGGCGCGCTCAACGACGTTGATCACGCGCCAGCGCTTCAAGCGGCTGATCGGACGGGTCTCCATGACCTCGACCTTGTCGCCCGGCTTGGTCTCGTTCTTCTCGTCGTGGACGTGGAGAACGGTCTGGCGGTTGATGACCTTCTTGTAGCGGGGATGCGGAACCTTGAAGGGAATGGTGACCTTGATCGACTTGTCGCCAGAGCGATTGGTGACGACGCCGACAAGGGTTTTGCGCGTATTGCGAGTCTCGGTGGACATGACGGGCGGATAATTTCGGATTACGGATTTCGGATCGCGGATTCGGCAGCAGGATTGACGGTTAAGTTCCGCAATCCGCATTCGGCATTCCGCAATTCAGTTAGGCGGTCTTTTTCTGGCGCAGGATGGTCTCAAAGCGCGCGATGTTCTTACGGAGCGTGCGCAGCTCGTGGGTCTTCTCGACCTGACCGGTCTGCTTGCGCAGGCGGAGCTGGACGAGTTGCTCGCGGGTGGAGCGGAGATTAGTCTCCAGCTCGGCGGTGGCGAGTTCGCGGATTTCCTTGGTTTTCATAGTCGGCGCGGTTCGGGGCTGGGATCAGACGATGCCGCCGTCGCGGCCGATGAAACGGCACTTGAACGGGAGCTTGGCGTCAGCGAGGCGGAAGGCCTCCTTGGCGATGGTGGCGGGAACACCGGCGAGCTCGAAGAGCACGGCACCGGGTTTGATCTGCGCCACGTAGTACTCCACCGGGCCCTTGCCGGAGCCCATGCGGGTCTCGGCCGGCTTCTTCGTCACAGGCTTGTGGGGGAAAACACGGATCCAAAGCTTACCCTTGCGCTTGAGGTGGCGCGAGATCGTGACGCGGGCGGCCTCGATCTGGCGGCCCGTCATTGGGCCGCGGGTGAGCGACTGAAGGCCGAATTCACCGAAAGCGAGGGTGTTGCCACGCTTGGCGTTGCCAGCGAGACTGCCCTTCTGGGCTTTGCGGTACTTGGTGCGGGCGGGGGCGAGAGCCATGGTAATTGCGGATTTCGGATTACGGATTGCGGATTTTGGTCGGAGGGGCTGCGGTCATTCCGCAATCCTCGCTCCGACGTCCGCATTCGGATCAGTTGTTGTCGGCTTCCTTCTTGCAGATCCAGACCTTGACGCCGATCTTGCCGAACAGCGTGCGGGCCTCAAAGAAGCCGTAGTCAATGTTCTCGCGGAGGGTGTGCAGGGGCACGCGGCCCTTGCGCTGCCACTCCCGGCGGGCGATGTCCGCACCACCGAGGCGGCCGGAGCACTGGATACGGATGCCCTCGGCGCCGAGCGCCATGGCCATCTCGACGGCCTTCTTCATGGCGCGGCGGAAAGCGATGCGACGCTCCAGCTGCAGCGCGACGTTCTCGGCCACAAGCTGGGCCTCGATCTCCGGCTTCTTGACTTCCTGGATGTCGAGCAGGATGTCCTTCCCGGTGAGCTTGGAGAGCTCCTCCTTGATCTTCTCGATCTCCTGGCCCTTGCGGCCAATGACGATGCCCGGGCGGGCGGTGTAGATCTTGACGCGAACGCGGTTGCTGGCGCGCTCGATAAAAATGCGCGGTACGGAAGCCTGCTTGAGCTTCTCCATCAGCTTCTCGCGGATGATCTGATCCTCGAGGAGGAGCTTGGCGAAGTCCTTCTTGCCGGAATACCAGCGGGACTGCCAGTTGCGGCGGACGGCGAGGCGGAAGCCGATCGGATTGGTCTTTTGGCCCATGACGAAAGTTAGTTGGAGTTGCCGTCCGAGAGGACGATGCGGATGTGCGACATCTTCTTGCGGCGCGGCATCGCGGTGCCGCGGGCACCAGCCTTGAAGCGCTTGAGGACCGGACCCATCTCGACGATGGCGGACTTCACGACGAGGTTGTCGGCGGAGAGATTGCCGTTGTTCTCGGCGTTCGCGATGGCGGACTTGAGCGTCTTCGCGATCAGCTGCGCGGACTT
Source organism: Opitutus sp. GAS368 (assembly GCA_945862035.1). GTDB lineage: Bacteria > Verrucomicrobiota > Verrucomicrobiia > Opitutales > Opitutaceae > CAMAXB01. The sequence goes on along the minus strand of CAMAXB010000142.1, from coordinate 4,574 downwards.
GCGCGGGATGATCGAGAGCAGATCGACGGCGGCCGGGGCCTTGCGACCCTGGATGGTGCGGGCCACTTCGCGGACCTTCTTAGGGGACATGCGCGCGTAGCGGGTGATGGCTTGAACTTCCATGATGAGTGAGGGATTCCTACGGGAGGCGACAGCAGTGGTCCGCGGAGGGGGGACCGCCCTGCCCTTTTGGGTTCGGATAGATGGGTTGAAAAGGAATTAGATTTCCTTGCGCGTCATGCCGCCGTGCGCCTTGAAGACGCGGGTCGGCGAGAACTCGCCGAGCTTGTGGCCGACCATGTTTTCGGTGACATACACCGAGACGAACGCCTTGCCATTGTGCACGTTGAACGTGTGGCCGATGAAATCGGGCGTGATGGTTGACCGGCGGGACCAGGTCTGGATGGGCTTCTTGCTGCCGCCGCTCTTGATCGCCTTCTCGATTTTCTCGAGGAGATGATAGTCGACAAAGAAACCCTTTTTGATGGAACGAGCCATGATGAGGTATCGTTAAATTTACTTCTTGCCGCGCGGCGGACGGCCGTTGTGGCGGGTGAGGATGAGGCTGCTCGAAGGCTTCGAGCGACGGCGCGTCGGGAAGCCCTTGGCGAGCTGGCCCCACGGGGAAACGAGGTGCTGGCGACCGCCACCACCCTTGGACTTGCCCTGACCGCCACCGTTGGGATGGTCGACCGGGTTCATCGCCACGCCGCGGGAGCGGGGGCGCTTGCCGAGCCAGCGATTGCGGCCGGCCTTGCCGAGGGACTGGTTGCTGTGATCACCGTTGCCGACCTCGCCGATGGTGGCGCGGCACTTGGCGTTCACGAGACGGAGCTCACCGGAGGGGAGCTTCAGCTGGGCGGCGCCGTTCTCGATGTTGACGAGCTCGATCGAGGTGCCGGCGGTGCGACCCATCTGGGCGCCGCGACCGGGGACGAGCTCGACACAATGGAGCTTGGTGGACGGCGGGATCAGCTCGAGCGGGAAGTTGTTGCCGACGATGAAGTCGTTCGTCGTGGCCTTGTTCGAGGCGACAATGATGTCGCCCGGCTTCTGGCCGTTGGCCGCGATGATGTAACGCTTCTCGCCGTCCGAATACTGGACGAGCGCGATGTGCGCCGAGCGGTTGGGATCGTACTCGAGGGTCAGCACGGTAGCCGGCTGGTCCAGGCGGTCGAAGCGCTTGAAGTCGATGATGCGGTACAGCTGCTTGTGGCCACCGCCGCGGCGACGCGACGTGATGCGGCCATAAACATTGCGGCCGCCGGTCTTCGGCTTGGGCTCGGTCAGGGAGCGCTCGGGGCGCTTCTTGGCGAGTTCCGGCGAGCTGTTCAGCTGCGTGAAGCGCTGGGACGGCGTGAGCGGACGGGTAATTTTGAGTGCCATGGTGGGTATCTCCTGGTGGGTCGGCGCGCGGTTAGACGAGCTCGATCTTGTCGCCGGCCTTCAGCGTAACGATGGCCTTCTTGAAGTCGGACGCCTTGCTCGGGCGGCCCGTGCGGCTCTTCTTGTTCTTGCCGCGGATGTGCTGCACGTTGACGCGCTTCACGGTGACCTTGAACGTCCGCTCGACGGCCTGAGCGATGGCGCCCTTGGTGGCGGTCGGGAAGACCTCGAAGGTGTACTGGCCGAGCTCGGAGGAAAGCTGGTTGGCCTTCTCGGTGAGACGGACGAGTTTGAGGACCTTGTCAGAGTGCATTAGTTCTTCCCTCCATTGACGCGGGCGATGATCTGCTCGAGGGCCTTGGTGCTCACGACGATCTTCTTGTACTTGGCCAGATCGAGGGTGTTGAGCTTGGCGGCCTCCTGCAGGGAAACGCGCTCGATGTTGCGCGCGGCGCGGGTGGCCTCGGCGGTGAACGGAGCATCAACCAGCAGCACCTTGCCCTTGGGGGCGATGAGCGAGACGAGTGCGTCGACCGCCTTGGTCTTGGGCTGCTTGACCTCGAAGGCTTCGATGACGGCAATCTCGCCGGCAACGGCGCGATCGAAGAGCGCGCGGCTGAAGGCGAGCGCCTTCACCTTGGCGTTGATCTTCTTGGAGTAGTCGCGCGGCCTGGGGCCGAAGACGACGCCACCACCGACCCACAGGGGCGAGCGGATGGAGCCGGCCCGGGCGCGGCCGGTACCCTTCTGGCGCCACGGCTTCTTACCGCCGCCGCGGACTTCGCCACGGGTCTTGGTCGAGTGCGTACCGAGGCGGTTGTTGGCATTGATCGCGACGATCACTTCCTTGACGGCCTGGAGGCCGCGATCGCCTTCGAAGGTGGGAAGACCGGAGAATTCCTTCTCGCTACTGGTCTTTCCGTCGGAGCTAAAAACGGTGAGTTTCATGTCTGCGGTTCCTCTGGGTTAGGCGGATTTCGGCTGACCCTTGATGGCGGTGCGGACAATGACGTCGTCACCATTGGCACCCGGGATGGCACCCTTCACGAGGAGGATGTTTTTATCGGCGATGATCTTCACGATGCGGAGATTCTGCATCGTGCGCTGGACCTGGCCCATGTGGCCGGGCATGGCCTGATTCTTCCACACGCGACCAGGAGTCTGGCGCATGCCGACCGAACCGATGCGGCGATGAAACATCGAGCCGTGGGAGGCGGGACCGCCGGCGACGCGGAAGCGACGCACGACGCCCTGAAAGCCCTTGCCCTTCGTCACACCGGTGACGTCGACAAACTGGCCTTCCTTGAAGGCTTCGACGGTGACAACGTCACCGAGCTTGGCATCCGACTTGTCCGCCAGGCGGACTTCGCTCAGGACGCGGGGAGCGAGGTCGAGGCCGGCCTTCTTCGCGTGGGCCAATTCCGCCTTGGAGGCGTTCTTGGTCTTCTGCTGGGAGAAGCCGAGCTGCACTGCGTTGTAACCGTCGGTTTCGACGGTCTTGACCTGGACCACTGCGCAGGGTCCGGCTTCAACGACGGTGACCGGGACTAGGACGTTTTGAGCGTCGTAGACTTGGGTCATGCCGATCTTTTTACCGATAAGTGTACTGATCATGGGCTAAGCGGTAGGTGGAGGGTTCCGTTTCGTAGGACCTACATTAGGGAATCCGGTGAGGGCCACCGGAAGAGCCGCTAAACTGTTGGTGAAAGGGTTTGCTAGGCTGCGCTTTTGAGGGCTCAGACGTTGATGGTGATGTCCACGCCAGACGGGAGGTTGAGTTTCTTGAGTTCGTCCCCCGTCTGGGCGGTGGGCTCGATGATGTCGATGAGCCGCTTGTGCGTGCGGGTCTCAAACTGCTCCATGGACTTCTTGTCGACGTGCGGGGAGCGGTTGACGGAAAGCTTCTCGATGCGGGTGGGCAGCGGGATGGGGCCGGAGACACGGGCGCCGGAGCGCTTGGCGGTCTCGACGATCTCAAGGGCGGACTGATCGATGACTCGATAGTCGAAGCCCTGGAGCTTGATGCGGATGCGTTGACCTTTCATGCGGGACAAAGAACGAGGGTTAGGTGCGGGCCGGAGCCTTCGTGGAAGACTCGACAATCTTGGTGAGCAGGGAGTTTGGAACCTGCTCGAAATGGGAAGGCGTGATCGAAGCGCTTGCGCGGCCCTTGGAGAGGGAGCGGATGTCGGTGACATACCCGAACAGGCTCTCGAGTGGAACGGTCGACGTGATGATGCAGGCGCCGTTCTTGTTCTCCATGCCGGCGATCTGGCCGCGGCGACGGTTGATGTCGCCGATCAGGTCGCCCTGATACTCCTCAGGAGTGGTCACCTCGACGCCCATGATGGGCTCAAGGAGAATGGGCTTCGCGGCCTTCATCGCGTCCTTGAAGCCGAAAATTCCGGCCATCTTGAATGCCATTTCGGACGAGTCGACCTCGTGGAAGGAACCGTCCAGCAGGCGCACGATGACATCGACGACCGGGTAACCGGCAACAACGCCATTGTTCGCGGCCTCGAGGATACCTTCGGTCGCGGGCTTGATGAACTCCTTCGGGATCGAGCCACCGACGGTCTCGTTGACGACCTCGACGCCCTTGCCCTTCTCGTTCGGCTCGATCTTGAGCACGACGTGGCCGTATTGACCCTTGCCGCCCGACTGGCGGATGAACTTGCCCTCGCCGTCGGCGGGGGTGGTGACGGTCTCACGGTAGGCGATCTGCGGCTTGCCCGAGGTCGCCTCGACCTTGAACTCACGCTTCATGCGATCGATGATGATCTCGAGGTGGAGCTCGCCCATGCCCGCCAGAATCGTCTGACCCGTGTCCGGGTCGGTCTTGACGCGCAGGGTCGGATCCTCGGCCACGAGACGCTGCAGCGCGGTGCCGAGCTTCTCCTGGTCCGCCTTGGAATTCGGCTCGATCGACATCGCAATGACCGGCTCCGGGAAGGACGGCGGCTCGAGACGGATGTCAAAATCCTCGTGGCTCAGCGTATCACCGGTGATGACGTCCTTGACGCCAACCAGTGCGCAGATGTCGCCCGAGTAGGCGATGTCGATTTCCTCGCGGTCCATCGCACGCATCAGAACCAGGCGCGAGACGCGCTCGGTGCGACGGGTGCGGGGATTGTAGAGAGACTGGCCCCGGCTCATCGTGCCCGTGTAGATGCGGGTGAAGACGAGCT
>CAMAXB010000141.1 GCA_945862035.1 Opitutus sp. GAS368 | reverse complement strand
CAGCCGATGCCCGGGAAAAGAGTTCATCTACGGCCCTTGCTTACGTTACGGAAGGACGAACTGGCGGCGGCCTTGACGGAGGTCCGGGCTGCCTGGCGGGAGGATGCGACCAACGCGGGAGGGGATTATTTTCGTAATCGGGTGCGATTGACGGTCATCCCGCCGTGGGTCAAGGCGGCAGGCCGGGATGCGCTGGCGGGGGCAGCGCTGTCGCGCAGCCTGTTGGAGGAGGACGATGCGGCGCTGGACGCCTGGGTGGAGGAACTGGCTCCGTTTGGGCGCGACGGGTCCCTTGATCTGGCCAAGACAGCTCACCGACCGGTTGGGCTGATTCGCCGGATTCTCAGGCGCTGGCTCAATGACCAGTGCCCGGAAGTGGAGCTTTCCCGTCAGGGATTCGAGCAGCTGCTCGCGCTGATGAGGGGTGGCAAAGCCTCCCGTTTCAGTCTCGGCCGCAAGAGTTTCGCCGTAATCGCCCGCGGCAGTCTTCGCATGGAAAAGGCGGTTGGCTACACCCAGGCCTTAAGATCGTAATTCCGTGGTCGCTCAATTGACTTATCCCGACGGAACCTTCACCGTTTTCCCTTAGTCCATATCGTAAATGTCTGACTCCAAAAACGAAAAGAAGCGCCGCCCCATCAAGAGCCTGCCGCCCGACCGTTTTCAGCCCAAGGTCATGCTGATCTGGCTGGCGATCGTGGGCGCGGTCCTCGCGCTCTTTTACCTGAATCCCGGCAAGGTCCCAGCCCCGGCGAATTTGAAGATCGACCAAGTGGTCGAGCTCGCGGACAAGGGTGCGGTTGCTGAGGGAGTCATCCGTCCGGATGCGTCCACGGGCACGCGCGATTGGGTCGTCATCACCGGTGCCACCACGACGGCTGACCTGACGAATGATCTCGGAAAGACGAAGGATTTCCGGGCCGCCGGCCGCCTGACGGACAGTAATCTGGAGAAGCTGCAAAAGTCGCAGAAGTTCACCGAGGTGCCGGCGACCACGATGATGTCCCAGATTCTGGTCCAGATCATCCCGTTCATCCTTATCATCGGGCTGCTTTACTTCCTTTTTGTCCGCCAGCTTCGGCAGGCGGGTCGCGGTGCCATGAATTTTGGGAAGAGTCGGGCCAAGTTGCTGCAGCGCGACCGCGACAAGACCACCTTTGCCGACGTCGCCGGATGCGACGAGGCCAAGGAGGAAGTCTCCGAAGTCGTGGAGTTCCTGCGGGACCCCAAGAAATTTCAAAAAATGGGCGGCCGCATCCCCAAGGGTATCCTCATGGTCGGTCCCCCGGGAACGGGCAAGACGCTGCTTGCCAAGGCCGTGGCCGGCGAGGCCGATGTTCCCTTCTTCAGCATTTCCGGCTCTGACTTTGTGGAGATGTTCGTCGGCGTCGGCGCGAGCCGTGTTCGCGACATGTTTGAACAGGGCCGCAAGAGCGCACCGTGCCTCATCTTCATCGACGAAATCGACGCGGTTGGGCGCCAGCGCGGCGCCGGTGTCGGGGGCGGAAACGATGAGCGCGAACAGACCCTGAATTCACTCCTGGTTGAGATGGACGGCTTCGACACTCAGGAAGGCGTCATCATCATCGCGGCGACCAACCGGCCGGACGTACTCGATAGTGCGCTCCTGCGTCCGGGTCGTTTTGACCGCCAGATCTATGTGGATCTGCCGGATCTGGTTGGTCGCGAGCAAATCCTGCGGGTTCATGCCCGAAAGATCGCGCTCGCGGAAGAGGTGGACCTCGGCGTCATCGCCCGTGGTACGCCCGGTCTCTCCGGAGCTGAACTCGCCAACCTGTTGAACGAGTCCGCGCTGCTTGCTGCGCGCCGCAATAAGAAGAAGATCGACATTCACGACATCGAGGACGCCCGCGAAAAGGTGCAGTTCGGCCGGGAGCGCCGTCGCATCATGGATGATGAGGACAAGAAGATTGTCGCTTATCATGAGGCGGGCCACGCCTTGGTGGGTGCGGTGGTCGACGACGGGGTTTTTCCGGTTCACAAGGTGACGATCATCCCGCGCGGCCGCTCGTTGGGCAGCACGATGTATATCCCAACTAAGGACACTTATAACTACGCCAAGCGCCGGATGCTGGGGCGCCTGGCCACCCTCTTTGGCGGCCGCATCGCCGAGGAGCAGGTGCTGGGTGACATCACGAGCGGTGCCTCGGGCGATATCCAACAGGCCACCAAGCTGGCCCGCAGCATGGTGTGCGACTGGGGCATGAGTCCGCTCGGTCCCATTGCCTACGGTGATAATCACGACACCGTCTTCCTCGGCCGCGAGATCTCCCGGAGTGAGCACTACAGTCAGGAAACCGCCCGCCGAATCGACTCCGAGATCCAGAAGCTGATCGACCATGAGTACAAGCGCGCGGAGAGCATCATCATCGAGAAGCGCAGTGCCTTGGACAAGATCGCCGCGGCCCTCCTCGAGTATGAGACGATCGATGGCAAGCACGTGATGGAAATCATTGAACACGGCGAGATTCGTTCGCCAGTGCACCGCGAGGCCTCGCTCCCAAAGCTCCCGGACAAGACGGGAGATGTGAAACCGGCCGAGACGGCAGAGCCTGAGTCGCTCGGCGGGACGACCGCCCCGGCTCCAGCCTGATTTTTTTTAATGTAATTTTCATCATGGCGCGGAGAGCTTCGGCTCCCGCGCCTTTTCCGTTTGCGGTGTCGAGGTGGATGCAACCTGCGCGAACGGGTGGTCGGTCTGCGGGAAAAATTGGCAACGATTCTCTCATTGCTATTTTTTTGCTTTAATTGTCTAGAGCGTCGGGTATGCCTCTTTCGCTGTACCCAAGGAGCGGCCTCTGTGCTTACGATAATTTCGTTATTCAATGAATTTAATCATTTTACGATTTTTTCTAGGGCTGGTGGCATTGCTTTCAGGAGGATACCTGTTCGGGACTACGGTTGTTCCGCCTGAGTTTACTGAACTGGTCAACGGCGCCGACTACGTGGTGCGCGCCCGGGTGGTCGGGATCACGCACGAGGTGAGAACGGTCGGAGCAAAGTCCATGCCCTTCACACAGGTTGCGCTGGAGGTGCGCGCAATCATCAGTGGCGAGCCGCCCTTACCGCTCGTGCTGACGTTGCTGGGCGGGCCAATCGATGGGACTGAACTCGTGATCTCGGGGGCACCTCGCTTTGCGGTGGGCGACGAGGACATTTTGTTCATTGCAGATAACGGGCGGTCGATTTTTCCGCTCTACGGAATGATGCATGGCCGCTATCCGATCCGGAGGGACGCTTCGTCGGGGAGGGAGTATGTGACCCGCGTAAATGGCGAGCCGCTGGATGACACCTCCCGCGTCAGCCTGCCGCTGATCGATGACGCTCTTTTGGCCACCGTGCGCCGTACCGCGCGAGACGATCAAGGGATGAGCCCGTCCGATTTCGCCAGCCGAATCCAAGCCAGCCGAAAAGCGACTTCCTCCAAGTGAGCACTGCCTTCCTCCGGCTGCGTGTCCCCAGCATTTTCCTGCTCGGAATGATCTACGCCGTGAGCGTCGCGCGAGGTCACTTCCTCCGTACGGATCGCAGCAATATCTATGTGATTCCGTGGGAACCCGGCATCATCCCCATCCAAGTCAAACTCCCGCCACCGCCAACCACGCCGTTCATCGACGGATCGAATTATCAGGCTAGTTTTGTCGCTGCGATCGAGAGCTGGAATGCCCGGTTGGGCGTCGTGCGGATGGTGCCGGCAATCGCGGCCGAGGGGACCTACGCGTTCCGCAACAATGTGAACGAAGTGGTCATGGCGAATACGGTGGAGGGCCTGGCCTTTCCTGCAGGAACCCTCGCGTTAACGCTGGCCCGCTTCCGCTTCAATACGACCATTGAGGTCGATATCATTTTCAATCGAGCGGAAACGTGGGACTCCTACCGAGGGGTCCGCCGCCCCGGTCTGCGGGACTTTCAGCGCGTTGCGATGCATGAATTGGGACATCTGCTGGGACTTGATCACCCGGATGAGGCTAGGCCACCCCAGCGGGTTGAGGCGATCATGAACAGTGTGGTAAGCGACGTTGATAGGCTGCAGGCGGATGACATCACCGGAGCTCAATTGCTCTATGGGGCGCGCGGCGTGTTGCCAGCCAATGATTATTTTGCCAACGCCACCGCCGTCACAATGGTCACGGGAAGTGTTTCGGTCACCGGTTCCAATATCGGCTCGACGTTTGAGACGGGCGAACCTTTCCACGCCGATGAGGTCGGCTGGGGATCCTCGTGGTGGCGGTGGACCCCGCCGATTTCAGGTGTCTACACCATTACCTCGCTGGGGAGTAATTTCGACACGATCATGGGCATGTACTCGGGTTCCGCGGTGAACGCACTCACGCGGATTGCCTCGAATGACGACGTGACGACTGGAGTGATCCGAACCAGTGCCTTCACCGCATTAGTGGTCGAAGGGACCCCCTACTTTATTGCCGTGGATGGCTGGGCGGGAAGTTATGGTCAAATCACCCTCAATATGACGTACGGTAGGGTAGACACCGATCCGCCAAGTCGTTTTTCGAACGTTTCGACGAACACCACTTTGTCGGTGAACGAGCAAGTGGTTCCAGGCTTCGTGATCGAGGGAACTGGGAACCGGGATGTGCTGATCCGCGCGATCGGTCCCGGCCTCACTCAGTTTGGCGTCAGCGGTGTCCTCGAAGATCCGACAATCACGCTCAATCGGATTGTCGACGGCGTCGCCACGGTGGTTGCGACCAATGACAACTGGAGTGCCAGCCTCGCGCCAACCTTCCAGTCCGCCGGGGCCTTTCCCCTCACCATCGGCAGCAATGATGCCGCGCTCGAAGCCAGTCTGCAGCCGGGCTCCTACACCGTTACCGTCGGCGGCAAGGCCGGCAGTTCCGGGCAGGTGATTGTCGAGATCTACGAGAGCAAGGGAGGCTCAACTCCCGACGGTAAGGCGCTCCCGAGTCGCTTCCTGAACCTGTCGACTAATACAACGCTTTCCGTGAGTGAGCAGGTGGTACCGGGCTTCGTGATTGAGGGCCCGCGGTCCCGGAACGTCTTGATTCGCGCGATTGGGCCTGGCCTCACGCAGTTCGGGGTCGGTGCTGTCCTCGCCGATCCGACCATGACGCTTAACCGGATTGCCGGTGGTGTCGCTTCGGTCATCGCGACCAATGATGATTGGGCTGCGAGCCTGGCCACGACCTTCACGGCGGCCGGAGCCTTCCCTCTCAGCGTCGGTAGCAAGGACGCCGCGATCCAGGTCCATCTGCTGCCGGGATCCTACACCATCACGGTGGGTGGTAAGGCCGGCAATTCGGGTCAGGTGCTCGTCGAATTGTACGAGATTCGCTAGCCTGTGGACGGGTGGACGTACGAAGCCGGTGGTGCGCCGCCAATATCGCTGGCGGTGAGAGTGGTTTGGTGCTTTATCCCGCTGCGGGAACGTCATCTAGTGCTGACGCCGTGACGTCGACCCCCGCTCCTGCGTTTTCCCGCCTTGGGCTTCGCGCCCAGCCGCCAACCATCGCGCGGCTCATGAACCTTGCGCTTGAGAATCCCAAGCTGCTTTCGCTGGCGGCGGGCTTCACCGATAATGGCACGCTGCCGGTGGCGGCAGTTCAGGAGGCGATGACCGCGCTGGTCCGATCCCCGGGTGAACCTGAGTACCTGCAATACGGAACAAATCGGGGCCGCCCGGGTTTGCGCCGGCAGTTATCTCAGCGGCTCTGTCACCTGGAGCCGGAGCTCGATCCCGCCCAAGTGAATGAGGGCTGCTTCGTGACCAATGGGTCCCAGCAGGCGCTTTACCTCGCCATGCAGGTGCTTTGTGAACCGGGCGACATCGTGCTGGTCGATCGGCCAAGCTACTTTGTCTACCTCGAGATGCTGACTGCACTCGGGGTACGCGCCCTGTCCCTGCCCGTCGATTCCACCGGTGTCATCGATGGCGCTGCCTTGGATGCCCTGCTGGCGGCGCTGGTGGCCCGGGGCGAAGGCAGCCGGGTCAAGGCGGTTTACTTTGTGAGCTACTTCTCGAATCCGTCCGCTCGCAGCCTGGGTGAAGGCGAGAAGACGGTCATCGCCAACGCGCTCGCGGCGGCCGGACTGTGGGTCCCAGCGGTGGAAGATGCCGCCTACCGCGAGCTTTACTTCCATCAGCCACACCCGGCCGCGAGCATCCTTACGCTCCCTGCGTGGGAGCGCTTTCCGCGGCTTTACCTTTCAACTCTCACCAAGCCCTTCGCGACCGGACTCAAGATCGGCTTCGGGGTATGCACCGACGCCGACTGGCTCGCGCGCATGCTGCACGTCAAGGGGCATCACGACTTCGGTTCGGCTAATTTCAATCAAGCGGTGCTCGAACGCGTGCTGGCGGACGGTGGTCTCGAGTCCCAGTTGGCGTTCATTCGACCTACGTATGAACGGAAAATGCGAGCCCTGCACGAGGCCCTCGAGGCCGAGGGGTTGCGCTCATTGGCTTGGGAGTGGAAGGAGCCGGCTGGTGGCCTTTATCTCTGGCTGCGCGGGCCCAGGGCTCTGGACACCGGAATGGCCTCCGAGTTCTGCCGCGCCTGCATTGAGGCGGGTGTGCTCTACGTTCCGGGCGATCTTTGCTTCGGCGAAAGCCCGCCCCGGAACTTTGCCCGCCTGAGTTTTGGGGTCCTGGGAGAGGCGGATCTGCGGGAAGCGGCGCGCCGGTTCGTCGGAGTGGCGCGACATTTTTCCGAACAGTCTGCTTGAGCACCGGGACTCCCGATTCAAATCGGGCGGCAGGTACCGCCGACTGCCCCGCGCAGGTCAGCCCTGTGCCGCGCGGGCCGGGCTGGCCCACGGCAATGAACCGAGGTCCACGTTGCCCCCCGTAATGATCACGCCTACTTTCCGGCCGGCCAGGGCCGGGGCTTTTCCGCTGAGGAGTGCGGCAATGGGCACGGCGCAGGACGGCTCGATGATCAGCTTGTAGATGTCCCAGGCCAGCCGCATCGCGTGGACGATCTCGGCCTCGGACACGGTGACGATTCCAGCGGCGCGGGGGCGGATGAGTTCGAAGGTTCTCGCGCTGAGCGCCCCGCGGAGGCCGTCGGCAATCGTCGCGGTGGTCGCGTTTTCCTCCAGCCGGCCGCTGGCAAGCGAGCGGGCGGCGTCGTCGGCCTCGGAGGGTTCGACGCCAAAGACCCGGACTGGTCGCCCCGTCGCCTCGACTGCGAGGAGGGTTCCACTCAGCAGGCCCCCGCCGCTGATCGGCGCCAGCAGCACATCCAGATCGGGCTGATCCTGGAGCAATTCAAGGGCCGCCGTCGCCTGACCCGAGATGACTGCGGGGTGATCGTAGGGATGGACGAGCACCGCGCCAGACCGGGCTACGATTGCGGCGACCGCGATCTCCCGGGCTTGAATCGTGGGTTCGGCGAAGACCAGTTCTCCGCCGTAGCGGGTGATCGCCTCCAGCTTGGCCTTGGCGCAGGTTGTGGGAACGACGATGGTTGCCTTGATGCCGCGCTCGCGGGCGGCGAGGGCCAGCGCCGCGCCGTGATTGCCTGACGAGTGCGCGGCCACGCCGCGGGCCGCAGTGTGGTCATCCAGACTGAGGACGGCGTTGAAGGCGCCGCGCGCCTTGAAGGATCCGCTGCGCTGAAAGTTCTCGCATTTCAGAAAAACATTAGCCCCCACGAGCGAGTCAAAGGTGCGCGACCGGTGCACCGGAGTTCGATGAAGGTGTCCCCAGAGGCGTTCCTGCGCCGCGCGCACGGTGATCACACTGGGCTCGTCGAAGCCGGGAATAGCGGGAAA
>CAMAXB010000140.1 GCA_945862035.1 Opitutus sp. GAS368 | reverse complement strand
AGGAATGAGTTGCCGTCGAAGTTGCGCAGGTTGGAGCCAACCGAGCCCGCGATCGAGTAGCGCTCGATGACCGGATACCTAACGTTCAGGCCGCTGGAGTGGTTCCACTCCGGGGTCTGGAAATTTGGCGCTATTCAACCACAATATTCAGAATCTTCCCGGCAACATACACCACTCGACGTACTGGCTTGCCCTCCGTGAACGAGACAACTTCGGTCTGCTTCAAGGCGGCGTTCAGCGCGGTGTCCTGCGTGGCGCCAACAGGTAAGATGAGTTCGCCCCGTTTTCGGCCATTGACTTGCACGATGACCTTCTGTTCGGAGGCGATGAGCAAAGCGGGGTCGTAGGCCGGCCAAGGCGCCAGCATGACCGAACCCGATCCCCCTAAGCGGGACCAGAGTTCCTCCGCAATGTGCGGGGCCAAAGGTGCGAGCAGCTGGAGAAGGGTCCGGAGCGCCCCGCGGTCGACCTGATCCGACTTTTGCACGGCATTGACGAAAATCATCATCTGCGAGATGGCGGTGTTGAAGCGCAGTCCCTCAATGTCGTCGCCCACCTTCCGGATGGTTTCGTGCAGCAACTTCCGTAGCGCCGGCCCCCCGGCGGCGGGGTCGTCGACCACCTTGGAGGCGATCTCCCCTTCGCGTCCGATGCATTCGCGCCAGACTTTCTGCAGAAAGCGGTGCACGCCCTCGATGCCGTTGGGATTCCACGGCTTCATGGCCTCGAGCGGTCCGAGAAACATCAGGTAGAGCCGGAGCGTGTCCGTCCCGTGGCTCGCGATGATCGTGTCTGGATTCACGACATTACCGCGGCTCTTGGACATCTTCTCACCGTCCTCACCGAGGATGATGCCCTGATGAAAAAGCTTGGTGAAAGGTTCGTCCTGCGGCACCACTCCGAGATCGAACAGGACCTTGTGCCAGAAGCGCGCATACAGCAGATGCAGAACAGCGTGTTCGGCGCCGCCCACGTAGAGATCGGGCACGCCCCAGGTGCTCAGCGCCTCCGGCGAGGCCAGCGCGTGGGCGTTGGCCGGATCCATGAAGCGTAGGTAGTACCAGCATGAGCCCGCCCATTGGGGCATCGTATTGGTTTCACGGCGACCGCGAACCCACGCCTCTCCTGCCGGCCGCGGTTCTGACGCCGGGATCGACTCACCAGTGCCGGCATGGATCCATCTCTCCAGCCACGGGGTGACTCCTGCCAGCGGGCTCTCGCCCGTGCCGCTCGGCAGGTAGGTCTGCACCTCGGGAAGGGTCAGGGGCAACGCGCCGGGAGGAAGCGGAAGCGCGTAGAGGGTCGCGCCATCCTGCACGTAGGTGACGGGTTCTGCGGGCAGGTCGCCCGGGCGGAGTGCCGCCGCGGTTTTGTACGACGCTTCGTCGACCCAGACAATCGGGAACGGCTCGCCCCAGTACCGCTGACGTGAGAAAAGCCAGTCGCGCAGTTTATAGTTCACGGTGGCGCGACCGCGCCCCTTGGCGGCGAGGTCCTCGGTGATCCGCGCCTTCGCCTCGGCCCAGGGCAGGCCGGAGTAGCCGTCGGAATGGACCAGCACTCCATCCCCGGTGTAGGGCAGCGGCGGGCGGGCCTCGCCATTGCCCGCATGCTCCGCGGGCTCGATCACGGGGATCACGGGCAACTGGTACTGCTGCGCGAATTCATAGTCGCGCTCGTCGTGGGCGGGCACGGCCATGATGGCGCCGGTGCCATACCCCATAACCACGTAGTCAGCGATCCACACCGGAACGCGGGCACCGCTGGCAGGGTTGATCGCGAATGAACCGCTGAAGACGCCGCTCTTGTCCTTGGCCAAATCCGTGCGCTCCAAGTCGCTCTTCGCCGCGGCCTGGCGGCGGTAGGCATCAACGGCGCCCCGCTGGGCCGGCAGGGTCAGGGCATTGACCAAAGGGTGTTCGGGCGCCACCACCATGTAGGTGACACCGAAGACCGTGTCCGGACGCGTTGTGAAGACCTTGAGGTCACCCAGCGCCGGATTCTCGAGTGCGAACAGCAGCTCCGCCCCCTCGCTCCGTCCGATCCATGCTTCCTGCATGCGCTTGGTTGAGTCGGGCCAATCGACCCTTTTCAGACCCTCAAGCAGCCGCTCGGCGTAGGCGGTGATCCGCAGCACCCACTGGCGCAGGTTGCGGCGCTCCACCGGGAATCCGCCGACCTCCGAGCGACCGTCGACGATTTCCTCGTTGGCGAGTACCGTGCGGAGCTCCGGGCACCACCAGACCGGCCGCTCGTCGACGTAGGCCAGACCCTGCTTGAAGAGCTGGAGGAAAATCCACTGCGTCCACCGGAAGTACTTCGGATCCGTGGTGTCGATCTCCCGGTCCCAGTCATAGGAGAACCCCAGCGCCTTGATCTGCCGGCGGAAATTGACGATGTTGTTCTGGGTGTTGCTGGCCGGATGCGTTCCGGTTTTGACCGCGTGCTGCTCGGCCGGCAGTCCGAACGCGTCCCAACCAATCGGATGGAGGACATTGAAACCTCTCGCCCGCTTGTAGCGGGCCAGAATATCGGTCGCCGTGTAGCCCTCGGGATGCCCGATGTGCAAACCCGAGCCGGACGGGTAGGGAAACATGTCCAGTACGTAGTACTTCGGTGCCGCCGAGGCGTTGTCCGCCCGGAAGGAACGGTTTTCTTCCCAGAAGGATTGCCAGTAAGGCTCAATTTGGGAAAAGTCGTAGTCTTTGCTATGCGTTGCCATCGGAGGAAACCCGCCACTGTGATGCTTTCAACCGTCCGGTCAATTGCGCTCCGCGCCCTGTTCCTGCTTCTCGGCCTTGCGGCCGTCACCCCGCTCACCGCCGCCGCTTCGCGCGGATTCAACCAGCTCCTCGATGCGGTCGTGCGGATTGATGTGCGGGAGGTCGCCTTCGAGGATGGCTCCCGTCGCTTCACCGGGGGCGTCGGCTCGGGCGTGATCCTGGATGCAGAGGGGCTGATCCTCACCAACGCGCATGTCGCCAGCCCCCGCGCCGTCGAGATCAGCGTGACCCTCGCCAATCTCGAGCGGGTCGGCGCGACGCTGGTCGGATGGGACCACTGGACCGACCTTGCACTCCTCCGCCTCGATCTCGATGAGATCAAGCGGCGGGGCCTGAAATTCTCGCACGCCAAGTTTGGCGATTCGGATCGCCTGTCGCCCGGCCAGACTGTGTTTGCCGTAGGGACGCCACACGGGCTCACCCGGACCGTGACCCGGGGCATCATCTCGAACAACCGCCGGTACTTTGAGGACAACACCGGTGTTCGCGGCTATGAGACGGGCTCGTTCAACACCTGGCTCCAGACGGATGCGGCGATTAACCCGGGCAATTCCGGCGGACCACTGGTCAACGAAAAGGGAGACGTGGTCGGCATCAACTCGCGCGGCTATGTGGGAGCGGACAATCTCGGCTTCGCCATCCCGGCCAACACGGCACGGCGGATCGTCGGCGAGCTTACTCGCGCCGGCACCGTCACTCGCAGCTACATCGGGCTGGTCCCGGGGGTGCTGCGCGACCTCGAGAATTTCTATTCCCTTGAGCTCAACACGGGCATGCTGATCAACAGCGTTGATCCGGGCTCACCCGCGGCTCGGGCTGGGCTTCGCGGGGGCGATATCCTGCTGGCGATCAACGGAAACAAGGTGGACGGGCGCTTCCCCGAGCAGTTGCCGCCGATCCAGAACCAGATTGCGAGCCAGCCGGTTGGCTCCGCCCTTCGCCTCAGCGTGAAACGCGGCACTCAGACGGCCGATTACGAGGTCGTGACCGAACAATTGGTGAGCCGGGTGGGCGAGGAATGGGCTCTGGACAAGTGGGGCCTGAGTGTGCGGAAGGTGTCGCGCACCTACGCCCGTGAGAACCAACTGCCTGATGACACCGGCGTGCTTGTGATCGGGGTGCAGCCCGGTTTCCCGGCAGCGGTGGCGGGGCTCTCCCGCGGCGACATTATCACCAAGATCAACGACACGCCGGTCGCGAGCCTGGAGTCCGTCAAGACCGCCCACGCCGCCTACGAGACCGCTCCGGCCGCGGTCCTCGTCGAGGCCCGCCGAAACTTCCGCGTCTCCCTTTACGTCGTAAAGCCATGAAATCCCCCTCTGTTTTCCTCGCCATTCTCCTGATTCTCCCCGCTTTCGCGCGCGCGGCGGATGTGGCGGAGCTTTGGCGCGAACGCCTGAAGTCCGTCGTGGCGGTCGAGTTCTTCACCGAGACCGAGCTGGATCGGCGCCTCTCTTTTGCGTTCGCCACCGTCGTGGACGATCAGGGCACGATCATCCTACCTGCCGCTGCGATCAGCGGTCGGGCCACGCCCGCCCAGCTCAAGGATTTCCGCATCTACCGTCCGGGCGAGCCTGCTTCCAATTTTTCCGTAGGGGAGTACTTGGGACAGGATCTCTATACAGGCTGGCACTTTTTGCGGATTGAGGAAAAGGGCCGTGCCGGGCTCGTTCCCGTGACGGCCTTTGCTGGCGCGACCGCGACCGCACCCCTCATCGCCGAGGAAATTTTCGGGATCGGTCTGCGGAAGAAAGACGAGGATTTCGCCCCCTATTTTCTCACGGGCCGGGTGGCGATCGTGCAGACGATCCCCCAGCGGACTGCGGTCACCACGCTTGAGATCGCCTCGCCTGGGCTCCCGGTCTTCACCCGCGACGGGGTCTTCGCCGGATTGGGTACGGCCGGCTTCGGGCAGAGCTACGTGATGTTCTCCGAGCGCACCCGGGGAGGCCAGGGTGTGGTCCTGGTTAACTCGGATGAATGCGCCGCCTTTCTGCTCGCCGACGAGATTCTGCCCCATCTCGGCCGGATCCCGACCAATGTCCTCGGCCGACCGGCCCCGTGGTTGGGGGCAAACGGGCTCGAGCCCGTCGATCCAGAGGTCGCCAAGTTCCTCAAGCTCGAGTCGCGGGCCGGACTGGTCGTGAGCGAGGTTCTTGAGGGCAGTCCGGCCGAGAAGGCCGGCATGAAGGAACGGGATATCCTGCTGGAGGTTGACGGCGTGCCCCTGCCGCGGCTCAAGCCAGACGGAGCGGTCGTTGGTCACGTCGAGCGCGAGATCGACCGCCGCGCGCCCGGCGAGGTGATGAAGGTCGGCGTTCTGCGGGGCTCCGAGCGGGTTACCCTCGATGTCGTGCTGGAAGACTCGCCGCCGTCGCCGCGCGAAGTGGAGCGAAAGTACTTTGAGCAATTGGGGCTGACTGTGCGGGCCTTCACTTACGCCGACGGCGTTAATCGGCGGGTCAAGGTGGCCGACCACGCCGGGGTGATCGCCCATTTTGTGAAACCCAGCACCGCCCTGACCACGGCCGGGCTGCGCACGGACGACTGGATCAAGGAAATTGACGGTCAGGAAATCAAGACGTTCCAGGATGCGGCGGCCAAGCTGGCGGCGATTGAGCAGGACACCGCCAAAACCGAGTACGTGCTGCTGGCCAGTCGCGGCGGCGAGACGGCGGTCTTGCGGGTGAAACTCAAATAGCTTTGGCCCGGGTGGAACCGCCGGCGCGGTTGGGAATCCGCCTTCCTTTCGCGCCCCGACCGGATTTACTCGCGCGCTACATTATGTTCACTGGCATTATCGAGGAAGCAGGTCAGGTGGAGGCGTTTGCCGCAGCCGCGGACGCCTGGAAGCTACGCGTGCGGGCTCGGGCCACGCTGGTGGGTTGCGCGCTGGGCGACAGCATTGCGGTCAATGGCTGCTGCCTCACGGTCACGCGTTTCGATGGCGAAAGCTTCGAATTTGATGTGCTCGAGCAGACGCGGCGCGTGACCAGCCTCGCGGCGCTGGAGCCGGGCTCCCCCGTGAATCTGGAGCGCGCCCTCGCCTTTGGCGGCAAGTTGGGCGGCCATTTTGTCACGGGCCATGTCGATGGCACGGGCTTCGTGGAGATCTTCGAGGCGCGGGGGCGTGACCATTATCTCCGGGTCCGCGGGCCGGAAGGGTGTGGACGCTACCTCATCGCCAAGGGCAGCGTCGCGATTGACGGGATCTCGCTCACGGTCGCCGAAGTGGAGGGGGACTCCCTGGCCGTATGGTTGATTCCGACCACTTTGGCCGTGACAAATCTTCATCGCCGCAAAGTGGGCGACCGCGTTAATCTGGAATTCGACCTCTTGGGCAAGTACGTGGAGAAGTTAACCGCCCACCGGGTCACCTGACGATCGACATGCGCACCGCGCTTCACGCCATTACGGACGAACTCCGTCGCCTCAAGGCCGACGGCGTCAAGACGCTTTCCGTTTCGGAGGAGAGCGTCGCCGCCCTGCGGAGAGCGCTCTCTGCCATGCGGGCCTCGTCGCCGCCCGCCGCGCCGCCGGTGCAAAGCCCGGCGGCACGTTCCGTGGCCGGACCGGAGCCGGTCCGCCCAGCTGCGCCCGACGCGAAACCCGTTGTGGCCGAGCGCACCTTGCCGCCGCCGCCGATCGTGTCCTTGCCGGCCGGTGACAAGGCGACGCGCTGGGCCGGGCTGAAGGAGCGGCTCTCTGCGGATCCGGTGTGTCGTGATCGCGTTCGGCCCGGCAAGCAGGTCGTGCTGGGCAGGGGTAATCTGGATGCGCGGATCTTTTTCTGTGGCGAGGCACCGGGGGCGGAGGAGGAAGTGCAGGGCGAACCCTTCGTTGGGCCAGCGGGCCAGCTGCTGACGCGCATGATTCAAGGGATGGGCCTCGCCCGGGGGGATGTCTACCTTGGCAACATCATGAACTGGCGGCCGGAGTTGCCTGCGCCGGTGGGTAGCTTGCAGGTGGGCAATCGTCCTCCCACGGAGGAAGAAATGGCCTATTGCCTGCCTTATCTGAAGGCGCAGCTGGAGATTGTGAACCCGGACCTGATCGTGGCCCTCGGGGCCTCGGCGGCGCAGGGCCTGCTCGGCTTTGGCCGCTTTAAGACGCTCGGCGAGGTGCGTGGGCGCTGGAAGGAGTTCGCAGGCAAGCCCGTCATGGTGACGTATCATCCCAGTTATATCCTGCGTAACCCGACCAATCGCTCAAAACGGGCGATCTGGGAGGATTTGTTGCAGGTGATGGAGAAGGCAGCGCTGCCGATCTCGGAAAGGCAGCGGGGATTCTTCCTCGATCAATGAAGCGGTTGATCCTTTTTCTTTTGCTCGCGGGCTGGGTCGCCGGCGAGACCTTGGGTCCGGCCGAGCCCTTCAGCGTTGCGACGGTCAAGGCCCGGGCCGCGCTGCTGGCGGCCGCGCCGTATGAGGAACGCCGGTCCCGGGTTCCGGCCGCGCTGCAGTCGCTCGAGTACGATGACTTTCGCCGGATCAGCTACCGGCGTGAGCGCGCCTGGTGGGTGGGAACCGGCCTCCCGTTCCAACTCCAGTTCGCCCATCCCGGTTTCCTGCTGAAGCGGAGCATTCAGGTGTCCGAGGTGTCGGCGGGCCAGGTGACGCCCATCCCTTTCGATCGCTCTGCGTTCAACTATTATTTTGACCGGGACTTGGGCGCGATCCCCGCGGATCTGGGCTTCGCCGGGTTCCGGGTGCTGCATCCGCTCAACGATCCGCGCGGCTTTGATGAAGTGATCGTGTTCCAGGGCGCGAGTTACTTTCGCGCGCTTGGTCGGTCCCTGCACTACGGACTTTCGGCCCGCGGGCTGGCGCTAAACAGTGGCGGGCCCTCACCAGAGGAGTTTCCCGTCTTTGAGGAATTCTGGATTGAGCGGCCGCTGCCGGGGTCGGGCACGGTGATCATCCACGCGCTGCTCGACAGCCCGAGCGTGGCGGGCGCCTATCAGTTCACCGTTACTCCGGGTGCTGCGACCGTGGTCGAGGTCAGATCCGTGCTCTATTTTCGCACGGGCGCCGCACCCGGAGTGGTGGGTATTGCACCCCTGACGAGCATGTTCTGGCATGGTGAGAATTCAGGGACCACGCACGG
>CAMAXB010000139.1 GCA_945862035.1 Opitutus sp. GAS368 | reverse complement strand
GGGTCTACTCGCCATGACGCTGTTCAAGGCCCGGCGTCCGGCCGACGAGTCGCATTGATGCCTCGGCCCTGAGCGCGGCCGACCCGCGCCCCGGGTCCCTGCCCATTACGTCGAGCGGGCGTAGATCCGGTTCCAGCGGCTGCGGGCTTCATCGCGCAGCCGGATCGTATCGGTCCAGACGTCGGGAAAGCAGGAGAGCCCATAGCCGCCCGGAGTTTTCGGTCCGTTTTCCGGACAGGCGTAAATGACGTCACCGGGCTGGGCGGTCTGCCGCATCAACGCGAACAGCGCATCCACAAACTCCAAATAGGGTCCGGCCTCGGGCGAAAGTCCGCCGTGGCCGTCGGTGACCGGCACCTGCGCGTGATGACCATTGAAGGGTCGGAGGTGAAGCTGTCGAACCGGCCCCACGAGATCCGCTCGCTCCAGCAACCGCGGCGCAAAGGGGGGCGCGAGATGCTTGGTCACGGCAAAGTGGGAGTAGTCGAGGCACAGCCGAACCGCCTGCCCGGTCGATTGCAGCACGCGGTCCGCAATCTCGTACGCCTTCTCCGGCGTCTCGGTGGCCGTGTCGCGATGCAGCTCAAGGTCGATCGCAAGGCCGAGTTCGTCGGCGCGCTTCGCCATTTGGATCCAGGCCTCGGCCGCACGGGCGGGAGAGGTGTCATGCTCGCACAACTGCACATTGATCCGCCGGGGCTTCCACCGCAGCGCGTCCTGGAACTGGGCTGCGTAATCGGACGCGTCCGCATCGATATAGAGGACGTAGTCGAGACCCAGCTCGGCGCACAGCTCGGGCGCCTCCGCGACGAACCGTCCGCCGATCCCTTCAAAGCCAGCCGCTTTGACCGCGGCAAATTTCTGCGGAATCGTCCATTCGCGATCGGGGTGAGGGTACCCGCGAAGGGTCCACAATCCGGCGAAGAATCGGAGTTCGGGGGCGGACGGGGTAGGGGACGGGGTGGGCATCGCCATGGGGGAACAAAGACCGCGCGCGCAAACACGCGGCAAGCGGGAAGCAGGGCGAGCAGGTCATTGCGCGCTCCGCGGGTCCATGCTAAAACGTTTTTTCTTGCTCGGAAAAGGGTCCGATCGCACCTTCACCAAGCTCCCAAACCCCGTTGCCCCATGATTTCGAGCCCTGCCTCCGCTCCCGTGCAGCTCCCCGCCCAGCTCTTTGCCCAGGGCGTTTCGCTTGACCTGAGTCCGGACACGTTTGGTTTCCTCAAGGAATCCTCCGCGGACGAGCCGGTCGACCGGCTTCACCAGCAAATGGAGGAGGACGGCTACCTGTACCTGCGCGAGTTCTGGGATCGGGACAAGGTGCAGGCGGTCCGGGATTCGCTGACCGGCCAGCTCGCCAAGCTCGGCTTCCTCAAGGCCGGTACGCCGCCCAACGAGGCGCGCTTCGACGGCCGGGAGGTGGGGCGTGCGATGGGTAATCCGCTCAACCAGCGCGACCCGCTCCTGCGCGATCTCGTCTTTGGCTCCCGCATCACGGATTTCTTTCAGTCCTTCCTCGGCGGTCCGGTCAGCCACTTCGATTTCATCTGGTTCCGCACCAAGGGCCATGGCCTCGGCAGTGCAATTCACTGCGACCTCGTCTACATGGGCCGCGGGACGCACAATCTCTACACGACTTGGGTTCCGCTCGGCGATGTCAGCCTGCAGATGGGCGGCCTGCTCGTGCTTGAGGGCTCCCATCGCAAGGGCGAGGAGCTCAAGCCCTACCTGTCGCGCGATGTCGACGAGTACTGCACAAATCGCGAGGACGCTGCGGACTATGCCTCGGGTAAGAAGTGGTGGGACGGCACGCTGTCCAAGAATGCGATCGCCCTCCAGCAAAGCCTCGGTGGCCGCTGGCTCACCTCCCCGGAGTTTCGGATGGGGGACGCCATGATGTTCAACATGACGCTGGTGCACGGCAGCCTCGACAACCAGACCGACCGCTTCCGCATTTCAACCGATACCCGTTACCAGCTTTCCGCCGAGCCCATTGACTCACGCTGGGTCGGAGATACCCCCCCCGGCCACGCCGTATCCCAGCGCCAGGGGCGTGTTTGCTGACCTCGGCGCTGCCGCTCCGGCCGTGGCCCCCTCGCTGAAGTTTCCGTCCGTCGTCTGCTGATCACTCTGTCTTGCCGGCCTCCCGGCCTTATGCCTCCCCCGTCTTCCGGATCGTCCCGCTCCGGTTCTCCCCTCGGCCCGCCCCCTGGGCCGCGTTGTCCCCGTCCGTTACCGCCCAATCCCTCCCGTCCATGCCTCCTGTGATCCCCCGTCTGCGTTCCGTACTCTGCCTGCTCGCCCTCCTCGCCGTGCTGCCGACCCTGCGATCGCAGCCGATCATGGACGTCGCGCACAAGACTTTCGCCGATAACCGCAACGCCGGCCTCCCCGCGCTGGTCATCGATCTCACCCGCGCCACCGTCGTCGCGCCGGCCGCCAGCACCGGCTCCGAGAAAAAGGCGGTCGCCATGCTGATCGAGGATGTCGAGTCCCGCACGCTGCAGCGCTGGCCGTCCGCCTCCGCGTCCACCGCCAGCGGCGCCACGATTGTCGTGGGCCGATTCGCTGAAGTCGGCGCGCTGCTCGGCGCCCGCGCCTCCGAGGTGAAGCTCGATGAAATCGGGGTGACGGCCGAGGGCTACCAGATCGTTACGCTCCCCGGCAACAGTGCCGCCGCCCCGCTGGTGGTCATCGCCGGCAAGGATGCCCGGGGTGTCCTCTTCGGCGTCGGGCACCTGCTGCGCAAGCTGCACCTCGGCCCATCGCGGGCCGGCCTCATGGCCGCGATCAATGTCACCACCAGCCCCCACTACCGTCTGCGGGGTCATCAGATGGCCTACCGGCCCAAGCCCAATTCCTATTCCGGCTGGGACCTGCCCCAGTGGGAACGCTACATGCGCGATATGATCGTCTTCGGTGCTAACGCGGTGGAGATCTTTCCGCCCCGCACCGACGACGATGCCGACAGCCCGCACTTCCCGCGGCCGCAGATCGAGATGATGGCGGGGATTTCCAAGATGGCCGACGAGTACGGGATCGATGTCTGGATCTGGTACCCGGCCCTCGATCAGGACTACGGCAACCCCGAGACCGTCGAGTTCGCACTCAAGGAATGGGCCGGCGTGGTCAGCGCCCTCCCGCGAGTTGACGCCATCCTCGTGCCCGGCGGCGACCCCGGCCACACGCCGGCGCGCCTCATGTTTCCCTTCCTCGAGAAGCAGACGGCAAGCCTCCGCCGCTTCCACCCCAATCTCACGATGTGGCTGTCCCCGCAGGGCTTCAACAAGGACGACATGGAGTACTTCTTCAGCTACCTCGAAAACACCCAGCCCGCCTGGCTGGCCGGCGCCGTCTTCGCGCCGTGGGTGCACATGGACATCGCCGAGTTCCGCAAGCGCGTGCCCGCGCGCTACGACGTGCGCTACTACCCGGACATCACCCACACCCGCAATTGCCAGTATCCGATCGCCAATTGGGACCGCGCGTTTGCTCTCACGTCGACCCGCGAACCCGTCACCACCCGGCCGCATGACATGGCGAACCTCGTCCGCCGCCGGCAGCCCAACACCATCGGTGCTATCGTCTACTCCGAGGGCTGCACCGATGACATCAACAAGGCGATCTGGTTTGGCACGAGTTGGAATCCCGATGCCTCGATCACCGAGATCCTGCGCGACTACGGACGCTACTTCATCAGCGAACGCCTCGCCGATGACTACGCCCAGGGCATCCTCGCCCTTGAGCGCAACTGGACGGGGCCGCTCCTGACCAACGACGGCGTCTACACGACGCTGTCCCAGTTCCAGGCCATGGAAAAGGCGGCCACCCCGGCCGACGAGAAGAACTGGCGCTTCCAGATGGCCCTCTACCGGGCCTATTTCGACGCGACCGTGCGCTCCCGTCTCCTGCACGAGACCGTGATCGAAAACCAGGCGCTCGATGTCCTGCGGACCTCATCCCGCATCGGCGCCGAGATGGCCATGGCCGAGGCCTCCGAGATCCTCGAGCAGGCCGTCACCAATCCGGTCGCGCTCGGCTGGCGCCTGCGGACCTTCCAACTCGCCGAGGCTCTGTACCAGAGCATTCACATGAAGCTCAGCGTGCCGCTCTACCGCGCCATCGGCCAGAACCGCGGCGCCAATCTCGACACCCTCGATTACCCCTTGAACAACCGCTACTGGATGAATGACCAATTCACCGCGGTGCGCCAACTGCCCGAGGAATCCGCGCGCCTGGAGCGCCTGCAGCAGATCGCGAACTGGACCAATCCGGGCGCCGGCGGGTTCTACGACGATCTGGGCAATATCAGCGCCTCCCCGCGGCTCGACCGCGGACTCGGGGCGGAGCTGGATCCGGCTTTCCTGCAGACCCCGCTCGATGCCCACATCCAGGCCGCGGTGCGTCCGCTGCCCCTGCGCTCGTCATGGATTGATTACGCCTGGGGCCTGAATGACAACACCGTGACGCTCCGCTACACCGGCCTCGATCCGGACGCCGAGTATCAGGTCCGCGTGGTGTATCCCGACATCAACTCGCAGGCCAAGATCCGCCTCGTCGCGAACGACACGACGGAGATCCATCCCTACATCACCCGCGTGCGGCCGATCGCGCCGGTCGCCTTTGACATTCCCCGCTCCGCCACGCAGGGCGGCACCCTGAAGCTCAGCTGGAATCGCGAGCTCGGGCTCGGCGGCAATGGCAGCGGCAACGGCATCAGTGAGGTCTGGCTCGAGAAGAAGCGGACGCCATTGCCTTTCCCTCGCCGAAACTGAGACGGTCAACTGCGCTTTGATCCACGCCCCGGCTCCGGGGCGCGGCACCTTCCTCCTCCCGTGAACGCTCTTGCTTCGTTTCTGGCCATGGCTTCCGCCTCCGCAACTCTTGCCGCCGCTCCCGTCGAACGTCAGCTGACGTCCGCCGCGCAGGGGCATGTCCTCACCAACATTAACTGCTGGTCGCCCGACGGCCAGTGGCTGGTGTACGACGTGCGCACGGGCGACGCCTTCAACGGCCGCTACATCGAGCAGGTGCACGCCCGAACCGGTGAGGTGCAGCGTCTCTACGAGGCCACCCAGGGTGCGTTCTGCGGGGTCGTCACGTACAGCCCGGCCGATTCGCGCGTCGTCTTCATCCACGGACCGGAAAACCCGACCGCCGATTGGACGTATCACTTCACCCGCCGGCGCGGCGCGGTCGTCGACGCCGCGCGGCCCGGGACGGCGCGGCCGCTCGACGCCATGACGTATGCGCCGCCCTTTGTTCCCGGCGCGCTCCGCGGCGGTTCACACGTCCATGTCTTTAGCCCGGACGGCCGCTGGGTGAGCTCCACCTACGAGGATGAGGTGCTGGCCCGACTCGATGCCGACCCCCGCTCTGCCGGCCATGAGCCCAATCAGCGCAACATCGGCGTCTCCGTGCCCGCCGGTCCGGTCCGCGTGTCGTCCTCGCATCCGCGCAATCACGACGGCGATGCATTCTCCGTTCTGGTCAGTCGCACCGTCGCCCAGCCCAAGCCCGGCTCTGACGAGATCAGCCGGGCCTTCGAGGAGGGTTGGGTCGGTACCCAGGGCTATCTTCGCCCCGACGGCACGCGCCAATCCCGTGCCCTGGCCTTCCAGGG
The DNA here is from genome assembly GCA_945862035.1 of Opitutus sp. GAS368. Classification (GTDB taxonomy): domain Bacteria; phylum Verrucomicrobiota; class Verrucomicrobiia; order Opitutales; family Opitutaceae; genus CAMAXB01. Next base: position 2,266 of record CAMAXB010000139.1, on the reverse strand, counting down.
CCTGGTCACCTCCGCGACGGGCTCGACGCATGCCGAGGTCTTTGTGGTGGACCTGCCCGACGACCTGACGCGTGCCGGCGAGGCGCCGCTCGAGGGCACGGCGACCACGCGGCCGGCCGTACCCGCTGGAACTCATCAGCGCCGGCTCACCTTCACCGACCATCGCGCCGCCCCGGGCGTGGCTGCGGTCCCGCGGCATTGGTTGCGCACGTCGCCCGACGGGGCCCTGATCGCTTTCCTGATGAAGGATGAGGCGGGCGTCGTCCAAATTTGGACGATCTCGCCCAATGGGGGCGAGCCGCGGCAGGTCACGCGCAACCGCGAGGACATCGCGTCCGCCATTTCCTGGAGCGCGGACGGCCAGCGGATCGCGCACGTGATGGCCGGTCGCGTCTGCGTGACCGAGGTGGCCACCGGCCGTACGCAGTCCCTGACCCCGCCCCGCACCGACGTGGGTTCGCCCGCGCCGCTGGCTTGCGTCTTTTCGCCGGACGGGCGTTCTATCGCCTACCAGCGCGAGGTCGTCGGCGCCACCGGTTCGTTCTCGCAAATCTTTGTGGTCGATGTCCCCGCGCTGGACCGTCCCTCACAACCCTGATCCTTTCCTGCTTTCTCCCATGAGCTACTTCCTCGGTATTGATGTCGGCACCGGCAGCGCCCGCGCTGGAATTTTTAATGCCCGCGGCCGCCGCCTCGGCTCGGCCAGCGAGCCGATCAAGATGTGGAAGCCCGCGCCCGACCACGTCGAGCAGTCCTCCGAAGACATCTGGCGCGCCTGCTGCCGCGCGACGCGCGCGGCCCTGCGCGAGTCCGGCCTGAAGGCGTCCGCGATCAAGGGCATCGGCTTTGATGCCACCTGCTCACTCGTCGCTCTCGACCGGGAGGACGAGCCGGTGTCGGTCAGTATTACCGGAAAAACAGAGCAGAACGTGATCGTCTGGATGGACCATCGCGCCATTCCCCAGGCTGAGCGGATCAATCAGGGCGATCATGCCGTCCTCAAGTACGTCGGCGGCGTCATCTCGCCGGAGATGCAGACCCCCAAGCTGCTTTGGTTGAAGGAAAATCTGCCGGCCACTTGGAAGCGGACCGCCCGCTTCCTTGATCTTCCCGATTTCCTCGTCTACCGCGCGACGGGCAATGACACGCGCTCGCTCTGCACGACCGTGTGCAAGTGGACCTACCTCGGACAGCGTGGCCCGGACGGAGCGGGGTGGGATGCCGACTATTTCACGTCGATCGGTCTCGGTGATCTCGCGTCGGACGGCTTCCGTCGGATCGGCACGACGATCCGTCCCATGGGTGAACCCGTGGGCTTTGGGCTCACGCCCGAAGCGGCTAAGGACCTCGGCCTGGAAACGGGCGTCGCGGTCGGCGTCTCCATCATCGATGCGCACGCCGGCGGCTTGGGCCTGCTCGGCGCGACCATCAAGGGCGAGGCTCCCACGCCCAAGGCGCTCAATCAGCGCCTCGCCTTGATCGGTGGCACCTCGTCCTGCCACATGGCGGTATCGCCCAAGCCCCGATTCATCGCCGGCATCTGGGGCCCGTACTTCTCCGCGATGATTCCGGATCTCTGGCTCACCGAGGGCGGTCAGTCCGCCACCGGCGCGCTGATTGATCACGTGATCTTCTCGCACGCTGCCGCCGCGCCCCTGCAGGCCGAGGCCCGCCGGGCCGGTCGGACCATCTACGAGCTGCTCAATGACCGTCTCGCCGTGCTCGCCAAGGCCGGGCGTGTACCGCATCCGGCCGCGCTGACCGCCGGCCTGCACGTGCAGCCGGACTTCCATGGCAATCGTTCGCCGCGGGCCAACCCAACCCTCACGGGCGCGATCTCGGGCCTCACGCTTTCGGCCACAGCCGACGATCTTGCGCTGCAGTACCTCGCCGCGATCCAAGCTGTCGCGTACGGCACGCGCCACATCCTCGACGAGATGAACCGCAAGGGCTACGCGATCGACACGCTGCTGGCCTGTGGCGGGGGAACGAAGAACCCCGTCTTCCTGCGCGAGCATGCGGACATCACCGGCTGCCGTCTGGTGCTGCCAAAGGAGCCGGAAGCCGTGCTCCTCGGCTCCGCCGTCCTCGGAGCGGTCGCGGCGGGCGCCTACGAATCCGTCCTCGAAGCCATGGCCGCGATGAGCGCCGCCGGTCGCGTGATTGCGCCGACCAAGGGTCCGGTCGCGCGCTTCCATGACGCCAAGTACAAGGTCTTCCACCGCCTGCATCAGGATGCGATGGCCTACCGCCGCATCATGGCCTC
>CAMAXB010000138.1 GCA_945862035.1 Opitutus sp. GAS368 | reverse complement strand
CTGCGAACGGGCACGCCATGATTCAGGCTTGCTCCGGGTTGGCAACACCCCCGCTTGGTGCCACTTGCCAAACCCACGCACCGGCCCCCTCATTGGTCACCCTTGCCAACCAGACCCAGCGTGACCTGAGTAGAAACCAAGAACATCCCGGCCTTGATCCCTCAATTTTTTCCCGGAAAGTTCCCTTTCAATCCAATCCGGCCCCTCGAAGTAACTTACCGTTTCATGGCCGGCAAAATGCGACGATCTGAGTCGTTTAACCACTGCCCCCCCCATCATGTCCTTCCGCCTGGTCTTCGTTCTGCTGGCCCTGAGCCCCGGTTTCGCCCGCGCCCAAACCACCGAGGTGCCTCACACCGTGGCGCCCGGCCGCTTCCTCATCGAGATGGACGCCCTTTCGCTCACCATTGATCGCGAGGGCGGAGATCGCTTCACGGCCGTGGCCGCGGCCTCGACGTTTCTCTCGACCGGCCTCACCGCGAACTGGGATGCCCAAATCGGCGTGGAGCTCTTCCTCAGCCAGCGCGTGACCAGCGGCGGGCTCAAGGAGCGTAACTCCGGCCTCGGCGACCTCTTCGTGCGCAGCAAGTACAAGTTCTACGAGGACGAGTCCCTCGGCGTATCGGCCGCGGTGATACCCTACCTCAAGCTGCCCACCAACTCCGGCGGCGTCGGCAACGACTCCGTGGAGGGCGGCGTGATCGTGCCCTGGGAGGCCGATCTCGGATCCGGGGCAATTCTCAACGTCATGGCGGGCCTCGACCTCGCCCGCAATGATGCCGACGACGGCTATGACACCTACTGGTACGCCTCCTCCAGCGTCGGCCTGCCCCTAACAGGGGCGTTCAGCGCCTACGGCGAGGCCTACGTCGCCAAATCCACGGGCGGCGCATCCTGGGAGGGTGTCATCGGCGCCGGTCTGGTTTACGCGATCAACGAATTCATGTCCTGGGACTTCGCGGTCTACCGCGGCGTTTCCGACGGCGCCGCCGACTGGAATCCCGTCGTCCGTTTCAATTTCGAATTCTGATCGCGGTTCCCGCCCCCGGCCGGGGCAGGAATCTCAGATCTGAAATTTCAAATCTGAAATCAGCGGTAGCCCCGCGGACGCGGGGCTACAGCTGGTGATAGGCCCGCTGGCGCCGGTACACCATCGGCGTCGTCGCCGTGGCGCGCCGGAACACCGAGATGAAGTGCTTGGAGTCCGTCTGGAAGGTCTGACGGGCGATTTCCTCCACCGAGAGGGTTGAATTGGTCAGCAGCGCCTTCGCCCGCTCCAGCCGCACGCGCGAGAGCTCCTTCTTCGGCGAGCGGCCCAGGTGCTCCTTGAAGCGCCGGAAAAGCGCACTCCGCGAGACCGGAATGTCGGCGAGCAACTGCTCGATGCTGACGGGCTTCGCCGCGTTGTCGCGGATCAGGCGGGAGATCTGCGCGACCTGCGGGTCGCTGACCGCCGTGACATCCGTCGAGCGCCGGACCACCAGCCCACGGGGATCAAAGAGCAGCGGTTTGCGCGGGGCGCGCCCGCCCTTCATCAGGCGGTGCAGCAGGGCGGCGGCTTCGTAGCCGATGCGCTCCGGGTAGACGTCGATGCTGGAGAGCTGGGGCGTGGACAGATTGCAGAGAAACGGGTCGTTATCGACCCCGAGAATCGCAACCTCGTCCGGCACGGCGAGCCCGGCCCGCAGGCAGGCATCGATCACCTGCTGACCGCGGTCATCGTGACAGGTCATCACCGCAATCGGGGTGGGCAGGGACTGGAGCCACTTGGCGACATGGCGCTGCTCGGCTTCCCACGAGCGGAAGGGCGCGGCCGGGTGCTCGTAGGTGTGACACGCGAAGCCCTTGGCCTTGACCAGCCCCTCGAAAAGGGCGCAGCGATCGTCCTGGTTCCGGTTCTCGCCCCGGGGCGTACCGCAGAAGGCAAAGCGCCGGAACCCTTGCTCGAGAAAGTGATCCACCGCGATCTGCACCACCGCTTGGTTTGAGATCGCGACCGTGGGGAGCTTGAGGTCCGGCAGGGCATTGCGCAGATCCACGACCGGGACGGAGGTGTTGGACAAGGCCTGCGCCATGCGCCGATCGTTGATGCGTGCGAGGATCCCGTCGCCCCGCCACGAGTTCAGCCACGGGGGCGCCGACGCGCCCAGGCCCTGTGGCTTGAAGTAGATCGACCACGGTTCGTGCTCGTGCTGGTAGCGGATCACCCCGCGCAGGATTCCGCGGCCGTACTCCCGCGACGTCTCCACCAGCAGCGCGATCTTCGGGGCCATCTTCATGCCGGTAACCAAACAGATTGGTGGTCAAAAAACAGTATTATTATGCACAAAATGGCCATTGCAGGGCGGGTTTAGCCGCTCGCATGCTCCCGCCAGTCCGTGTCCGAAATCAGCCCGCGCCTCCCCCTCGCCGGCTGTCCCTTTCCTCCACTTGTCCGGCTCGACGCCGCGTCGTTCCGGTATCCGTTCCCAACCCCAAAGCGCCATGAACCGAAAGAAAACCGTACCACCGCTGATCGCCCTGATCGGCCTTGCCCTCGCGCCTACACCCCACCTGGGTGCCCAAGGCGCTGTCACCACGTCAGAAGCCAATGCTCTCGGTGTCCTGACCGGCACCGTCACCAACTCCGCCACCGGCCGCAACCTCGGGGGAGCCCGAGTCTACCTGCAGGGCGCGAACCGCGAGGTCTTTACCGATGACCAGGGTTCCTTCCGCTTTGCCAACGTGGCTCCGGGCCAAGTGGTCATTGAGATCACCTACACGGGTCTCGACACTGTCTCGATGACCGTCGGGGTCGTCGGCGGCACCTCGACCCGCCAGGACATCCGGATGACCTCCGATGTCTACACCCTCGGCGAGTTCCGGGTAGCCGGTGAACGCGAGGGCAATGCCCAAGCCATCACCCTCCAGCGCCAGTCCCCGGGCGTGAAGAGCATCGTTTCCGCCGACGCCTTCGGCAATCTCGCCGGCAACCCGGCCGACCTCCTCATCCGCCTCCCCGGCGTCGAGGGCCAGTCGATGGACGGCGACATCCGCTACGTCCGCATCCGCGGCATGAGCCAGAATCTCAACACGGTCACCATCAACGGCAATCGTGCAGCCAACGCCGGTTCCGCCGGGTCGACCCGCGAGTACCAGTTCGAACACACCAACGCGGACTCGATCGAGCGCATGGAGGTCGTGAAGTCCCCCACCCCTGACATGGACGGCGATTCCATCGGCGGCGCCGTTAACCTGGTGACCAAGAGTGCCTTCGATAGCTCGCCCGAGCGCCGCATCAGCGGTTCGATCGGCTCCATGTGGCGTCCCTGGGACCCCCGCGACACCGATTACCCGCAGCCCCGCAGCTACTCGCTGAACTACTCGGAGGTTTTCAAGGAGAAGCTCGGCGTCACCGTGAACCTCGGCTACCGCGTCGTTCCCTCGATTCTCTCCGAGTCGCAGCAGTCCTACCAACAGGTGCCGAACGGCTCCACCGCCCCGGCCTATCTCTACCAAGTCGACTGGCGCGATTCCCGCATCCTGCGCACCCGCGGTGGCGTGAACCTCAAGCTCGACTACAAGCTGAGTGACGAAGTTCGCTTCTACCTCAATGGCTCCGCGGACATGAGCAATGAGAAGAAGGATCAGTATCGCGAGCAGTGGCAGACGAACCAGTCAGTGGCCGGCGTGGACGGCAGCGGCAACTTGACGGGCACGGGCGGTATCACCCCGGGCTTCACCGAGACCCTGACCCGCATCCGCCCCGTCGCGGCCAGCAACATCCAGCTGTTCCCCGAATACCTGAACAAGGTCGCCAAGTCCAACTACCTCCAGCTGGGCGCCGTCCACAAGTACGAGACGATGGACCTCGATTACGATATCTACCAGTCATACGCCGAGACCAACTACCCCGGCACCCGCTACATGGCCTACATTGCCCGCGGCATCGGCTTCACCGTCGAGAAGCGGGACAATCCCTACTTCCCGTACATCACGCAGACGGGCGGCCCGGACGTCCGCAATCTCTCGACCTACAACGAGAATCTCTACAACAGCACGATCCGCAACGGCAAGGACCGCTACATGGGCGCGGCGGTGAACTTCACCAAGCGCTTTGATACCGTCGCTCCCTCCTGGATCAAGGTCGGCGCCCGCCTCCGTCAGCAGCAGCGCGACCTGACCGACAACTCCTACCGCGGGACCTACGTCGGACCCGATGGCGTTATGGGCGTCAATCCCGCCACCGGGCTCAATGATGACAACCTCGCCCAGTTTGGCCGTGGCTTCACCGTTCCCGACACGGAATTGTCCCGCTACACCAACCTCCCCTACGCCAACTTTGGCGGCAAGGGCCGCGCGGGCATCGATACGATCTTCGCCAGCAACCGGCAGTTCTTCAAACCGAACATCACGAGTAACACGACGGTCGAATACACGGGCAAGCAGAACTTCGAGGAGACGATCACGTCCGCCTACGTCATGGGCAATATCGACCTCGGCCAACTATCCGTCATGGGCGGTGTCCGCGTCGAGCGGACCGACGTCTACGGCGAGGGCGCTCTGCAGTATATTTCCCCCGCGGAAAAGGCTCGCCGCGCCGCTTGGGTTGGCACCGTTACCGATGCCGAGCTCGAGCGCCGTCTGCGCGCTGAGTACAGCGGCCGCCAGACCTCCGAAGGCGACAATCAGGACGTGTTCCCCGGCCTGCACTTCAAGTACACGCCCCTCCCGAACCTGATCGCCCGCCTGAGCTACGCGACCAACGTCGGTCGTCCCTCCATCGGCCAGCTCATTCCGCGCACCACGATCAATGACGACAGCCAGTCGATCTCGACCAGCAATCCGAGCCTCAAGGCACAGAAGGCCAATAACTTCGACCTCAGCGCGGAGTACTACTTCGAGCCCGCGGGCGTCGTCTCGGTCGGCGTGTTCCTCAAGGAAATCAGCCGCTTCATCTACACGGCCGGCGGCGCAATCGTGGCGCAGGGCAATGACAACGGCTTCGATGGCAGCTACGCCGGCTACCAGCTCACCACCCAGTACAACGGCGGCTCCGCCCGCGTCCGCGGCATCGAGCTGAACTACAACCAGCAGTTCACCAATCTGCCCGGCTTCTGGAGCGGTTTCGGCGCCTTCGCGACCTACACGAAGATGGACATCGAGGGCGACTACGAGAGCGGCGGCGGTCTCCAGTCGACGAGCGAGATCCCGGGCTTCAATCCGATGACCGCCAACGGCGGCATCTCGTACATCCGGGGCAAAATCACGGTCCGCGTCCAGTACAACTACACGGACAAGTTCCTCAGCTCCTACAATGCGAACCAGTCCCGCCTGTGGTACACGATCCGCCGTCGCACCGTCGACCTCAAGACCATGTATCGCGTGACGGACAAGATTGACGCCTACCTCGACTTCAACAACCTCCTCGACGAGCCGGATTCCGGTTCGGAGTGGTTCGGTGGTCGCGCGCGCAACATCAAGGAGATGAGCCCGCTCGTAAACATGGGTGTGAACTTCCGTCTCTAAGACCGTTTCGCTGATCTCATCACGGGCGCGGCCTGATCGCAGGCCGCGCCCTCTTTTTCTCCCCGACGGATCCGGCCCGCCAGGTCCGGATCCGCTTCACGTCAGGACCCTTCGCCATGACGCCCTCGTTGCTAAAAAAGTCTCTCCTGCTGGCCTGCGTCACCCTCGCCTCGCTCGCCCCCGCGGTCACCGCCCTCGCCCAAGCCGAGCCCGCCAAAAAGAAACTGGTGATGCTCATTGCCGAGGATGAATACGAGACCGCCCGCACCTTGCCGGCCTTCGCCGCCGAGCACCTGCAGAAGGATTTTGAGGTGGTCGTCCTCGAGGGCGCCGGTGGCCTCGACGACACCACCTTCGACCGTCTGAGCGAACTCGACCGCGCCGATGTGCTGCTCATCAGCGTCCGGCGCCGGCCGCTGCCGCCCGAACAACTGGCGGTCATCCGCCGCTATGTGGAGGCAGGCAAGCCCGTCGTCGGCATCCGCACCGCCAGCCATCCCTTCTCGCCCGCCTCGGGCCGCACCCTGCCCGCCGGCTATGCCCAATGGGCCACTTGGGACGCCGATGTCATCGGCGGCAACTACAGCAATCACTACGGCCATGGTCCCGTGCTCCGCGTGACCGCCGCCAAGGCCGATCATCCCCTGCTCGACGGGGTCCAGCTTCCCTTCGATTCCGAATCCTGGCTCTATCGCAACACCCCTCTGCGCCCCGAGACCGATCCCGTGCTGAATGGCACGATCCCCGACCAACCCACCGAGCCCCTCGCCTGGACCTACCAGCGTCCCGGCGGCGGCAAGACTTTCTACGTCGCACTCGGCCTGCCTTCCGATTTTGCCAAGCCCGCCTTCACCACCCTGCTCCGCAATGGCATCTACTGGGCCGCCGGCCTGCCCACCCGCCGCGAGGGCCCGAACCAGCTTCGCTCTCCCAACGATCTCGCGATCGATCTCCTCCTCCAGGAACCCACCGTTGCCCAGCCGGTGTTCCTCAACTTCGACGAGCGCGGCCGCATGTGGGTCGTGCAGTACCTGCAGTATCCCGATCCCGCCGGGCTCACCGCCGTCGCCCGGGACAGCGTCTGGCGCATCATCTACGACCAGAAGAAGCCCGCCCCGCCCTATGACACCCCGGAAATGGCCCCCTTCCGCGGCAAGGATCGGATTTCCATCTTCGAGGATCGCGACGGCGACGGTTCCTTCGAAACCGAGAAGACGTTTGTCGAGGGCCTCAACATCACCAGCTCCGTCGTGCGCGGACGCGGGGGCGTCTGGGTACTCTCCCCGCCCCAGCTGCTCTACTATCCCGACGCCAATAATGACGATGTCCCGGATGGCCCGCCGGTGGTGAAGATCGATGGTTTTAATATCGAGGATACCCACTCGCTCGCCAACTCCCTCCGCTGGGGCCCCGATGGCTGGCTCTACGGCGCCGTCGGGTCCACCGTCTCCGCCGACATCGTGCGCCCGGGCATCGACACCGAGCCCCTGATCCACATCACCGGCCAGGGCATCTGGCGCTACCACCCCGAGTCCGCGCGCTTCGAGGTCTACGCCGAGGGCGGCGGCAACACCTTCGGCGTAGAGATCGACGACAAGGGCCGCGTCTTCTCCGGCCACAATGGCGGCAACACCCGCGGCTTCCACTACGTCCAGGGCGGTTACCTGCGCAAGGGCTTCGACAAACACGGCGAGCTCTCCAATCCGTACGCCTTCGGTTTCTTCCCCGCGATGCCCCACCCGGAGGTCGCCCGCTTCACCCATAATTTCATTATCTACCAGGGCGGCGCCCTGCCCGAGCGCTACCACGGCAAGCTCATCGGCATCGATCCGATGAACAACTACCTGCCCCTCTCCGAGGTCATGTCCACCGGCGCCACCTTCGCCACCCAGGATATCGACACCGTGATCCGCTCCAGCGACCGCCGCTTCCGCCCCGTTGATATCAAGCACGGTCCCGATGGCGCGATCTACGTCGCCGACTGGCACGACCTTCAGGTCAACCACTACCGCAACCACGAGGGCCAGATCACCAAGGAAGACGGCCGCATCTACCGGATCCGCGCCGCCGATGCCCGCGCCGGCTACACCCCCTTCAACCATCTCCGCACGTCCTCCGCCGAGCTCGTCGAGCTGCTGCGCAGCGAGAATCGCTGGACCCGCGAGACCGTCCTCCAGGTCCTCGGCGATCGCCGCGACCCGGCCGTGATCGCCCCGCTCCGCGCCCTCCTCGCCGCCCGCACCGTCGGCCAGCTCTCCCTGGAGGCTCTCTGGGCCCTCAACCTGAGCGGCGGATTCAACGATGCCGTCGCCACCGAACTCCTCGTCCACCCGGATCCCCATGTCCGCGCCTGGACCGTGCGCCTGCTCGGCGACCGCGCCGAGGTCAGCCCGCCCATCGCTCAGGCCATGCTCGAGATGGCCGGCCGCGAAACCCACGTCGAGACCCGCAGCCAGCTCGCCGCCACC
>CAMAXB010000137.1 GCA_945862035.1 Opitutus sp. GAS368 | reverse complement strand
AGGCAGAGATCGTCGGCCTGGGCGGCAGTGTCTCTCTGCCCTGATCCGGACAAAAAAAGAGGCGGGCTCAGGCCCGCCTCGCTTCGCCTGATCTGATCCCGGCGCTCAGATCCGATCGACGATGCGGTCCGCCAGACCGTACTCGATGGCCTCCTTGGCGGTGAGGTAGAAGTCGCGGTCCGTATCCTTGTTGATGCGTTCCAGCGGTTGGCCGGACGCCGTGGCGAGGATTTGATTCAACTCCGAGCGGAGCTTCTCCATCTCGAGCGCCTGGATGTTGATATCCGAGGCCGGACCGGTGAAGCGACCGGAGATCAACGGCTGGTGGATCAGGACGCGCGAGTGTGGATAAAGCAGTCGCCGGCCCTTCTTGGCGCCGCTGAGCAGGATGGAACCCATCGACGCGGCCATGCCCGTCACGACCACGGTGATCGGGGAGGTGATGAGCTGCATGGTGTCGTAGACGGCCATGCCGGCGGTGATTGAACCGCCCGGGGACTTGATGTAGAAGGTGATCTCCTTGCCGGGGCCGACGGCCTCGAGGTAAAGCAGCTTCTCGGTGATATCCTTGGCCGACTCGTCGGTCACGGCGCCCCAGAGGAAAATCTTCCTTTGCTCAAGAAATTTGCGCTGGACCAGCATTGCGACGGGGGCGGCGCCCTTCTTCACGGCAGCGTCCGACTGATCGTCGTCATCCTCGTCGTCGTCATTCAGGCGCGGAAGAGGCGCAGACAGACCGGGCTGGAGATCGGAGAAATGCATAGGAGGGGAACGTGGAATGAATGGAGCGATTTGGCAAGGGCGGCGGGTCAGCGTTCCGGCCGTGGTCGTCCGGTGCCGCGGGCGTGGAGCCCTCCTGAGCTGGATCAGATCAGACCCAGCTTCATCTTCCCTTCCTCGGAGATCATCGACTGATTCCAAGTGGGTTCCCATGTGATGCGCACGTCGGCCGCGGCCACGCCAGGGACGAGCAGAATCTTTGATTTGGCATCCTCGGCAATGGCGGGCCCCATGCCGCAGCCGGGCGCGGTCAGCGTCATGGCGACCAGCACCTTGTAGCCCTCGGCGGGCGGTTCGGACTTTGCGACATCCATGGAATAGACCAGGCCGAGGTCGACGATGTTCACCGGAATCTCAGGGTCGAAGACCTTGCGCAGCTGATCCCACACCGCGGCCGGATCGGGGGCGCCGTCGGCCAGCGTGGCGGCGGAAACCGTGTCGATCGTGACCGTCTCGCCGAGGGAATCGGCGTCCTTACCGTCGATGCGGTAGAGTCCGGTCGAGGTCTGGACCGTGTAGGTCCCGCCAAGGACCTGGTGAATGAACACCTGCTCGCCGGCGGCGAGGGGGTGCTTGTCACCGGAGGGAATCTGGGTCGCGATCACATCGCGGGCGAGGGTGCGTTCCTTGTTGGTGCTCATGGGAAAGTAGCGAGGAGCGAGTAGCGGGTAGTGAGGAGAAAACAGAGAACGGAGGCGGGCGGGAGGGAGTGCGGCGGTGGTTGAGTTCTCAGTGCCGAAGGGTCGTCTGCTCGCTCCTCACTCCTCGCTCCTCACTACTTCGCCTTAAACTTGGCTTCGATCAGGTCCCGGAGAACCGCGTGGAGATTTTCGTCCTCCAGCTTGTTGAGGACTTCCTCGAAGAAGCCGATGACGAGCAGCTCCGCTGCCTTCTTCGGCGGGATGCCGCGAGACTCGAGGTAGAATTCCTGCTCGGGCTCGATCCGGCTGGTGGTGGCGCCGTGGGTGCAGCGGACATCGTTGGCCTGAATTTCCAGGCCGGGGAGGCTGTTGGCCTCGGCGGTGTCGCTGAGCATCAGGTTGCGATTGCTCTGGTAGGCGTCGGTCTTCTGCGCGTCCGGGTCGACCACGATCAGGCCCGAGAAAATCGTCCGCGCCGTGTCGAGCAGCACATTCTTGTAGAGCAGGTTTGAGCTCGTGTTCGGAGCGGCGTGGGTCTGGAGCGTCCGCTGGTCGAATTCCTGCGTGCCGCCGGCGACGGTGAGCGCGAGCATCTCGCTGTGGGCCCCGGGTCCGAGCAGGCGGGAGTGCGACTCGTGGCGAGCCTGGCGGCCGCCGAGATGGACATTGAGAGCCAGCACGCGGGCGTCGCGCTGGGCGACGATCGAGTTCGACTGGAAGGCCAGCGTGGTATCGGACCAGCTTTGCGCGCCGACATAGGTCAGGCGGGCGCCGGCGCCGGCGTGGAGGTCGTTGACCCCCGCCGCGAGGTGCGTGCGCTGGTCGCCGCTGACGAAAAACTCAACGAGGGTGGCGCGCGCGTTGTCCTCAAGAATGACCAGGGTGTGCGGGAAGGCGGCCTGGCGTTCGCCGGTGATCGCGTGCTGCACGACGAAGGGGAGATCGACCTCGACCCCCTTGGGTACGTAGAGGACCACGCCCGAAGCAGCGAAGGCGGTGTTGAGCGCGACAAACTTGTCGCCCCCAAGGGCGGCCGGGTGCTTCTGCAGATGGGTGCGGACGAGTTCACCGTGCTCGCGGAGCGCCTCGTCGAGTGGACAGAAGAGAACGCCCTGGGCCGTGAGTTCGGCCGGGACGGTGCTGCGACCGATCACCTGGCGGTTCGAGTAGATGATCTGTGCCGTGTGCGGAAACGCGGGCAGGTGGGGAGCGGCGCTCGCCGGGGTCTCGGACAGGTCATAGCCATCGAAGGAGATGCCCTTGAGCGAGCTGAAGCGCCAGTGCTCGTCGGTGCGCGTCGGCAGGGGCAGAGCACGAAAGCGCTCCCAGGCGACCTGCTTGGCGTCAAGCCACCAGGCGGGCAGGGGGGCCTGCTGGGCAAGGTGCGCGGCGAAGCGCTCGGCGGTCAGGCCGGTGGCGGGGGCGGAGACAGGGGACGGTGCGGAAGTGAGGGAAACGGACATTTGATTTTCGAATTTCGATTTTCGAATTTCGATTGGAAGCCCGTTTCCGAAAATCGGAAATCGAGAATCCAAAATCGAAAATGAGTGGGCGTCAGCCCACGGACCCTTCCATCTCGAGGTCGATCAGGCGCTTGAGCTCGACGGAGTACTCCATCGGGAATTGGCTCACGAGATCGTTGACGAAGCCGTTGACCGCGAGGCTCATGGCTTGGGCCTCCGTCAGGCCGCGCTGCTGCATGTAGAAGATCATTTCCTCGCTGACCTTGGAAACGCTCGCCTCGTGCTGCACCGCATGGCGGTCGCCGCGCACGGTGATGGCGGGATAGGTGTCGGTGCGGCTGTTGCTGTTGATCAGCAGGGCATCGCACTCGGTGTTGTTCTTGCAGCCCTTGAGGTGCTTCGGGATGTGGACCTGGCCGCGGTAGGTGCTGCGGCCCTGGCCGACGGAGATGGACTTGGCGACGATCGACGAGGTGGTCTCGTCGGCTGCGTGGATCATCTTCGCGCCGGTGTCCTGGTGCTGGCCATCGTTGGCCAGGGCGATCGAGATCACCTCGCCGCGGGCGCGCCGGCCTTTCAGGATCACCCCCGGGTACTTCATCGTGAGCCGGCTGCCGATGTTGCAGTCGATCCACTTGATCTCGGCATCCTCCATCGCGAGCCCGCGCTTGGTCACGAGATTGAACACGTTATTGGCCCAGTTCTGGACCGTGATGTACTGGATCTTGGCGCCCTTGAGCGCGACGAGCTCGACGACCGCGCTGTGCAGGGTCGAGGTGGAGAATTTGGGGGCGGTGCAGCCCTCCATGTAGGTGACCTCGGCGCCCTCGTCGGCGATGATGAGGGTGCGCTCGAACTGGCCGAAATTCTCCGCGTTGATGCGGAAGTAGGCCTGCAGCGGCATCGCGACCTTCACGCCCTTCGGCACATAGATGAAGGAACCGCCCGAGAAGACTGCGCTGTTCAGGGCGGAAAACTTGTTGTCGGAGGTCGGGATGACCTTGCCGAACCACTTTCGGAAGAGCTCGGGATGCTCGCGCAGGGCCTCGGAGGACGTCAGGAAGATGACGCCCTGCTTTGCGACGATGTCCTTGACGTTTGAATACGCAGCCTCGGAGTCAAACTGGGCCTCCACGCCGGCGAGGAACTTGCGCTCCTGCTCGGGGATGCCGAGCCGCTCGAAGGTCTTCTTGATGTCATCCGGGACCTCGTCCCACGTGCGCTTGGGCTTCTGGCCCTGGGACAGGTAGTACCGGATCTTGCTGAAATCGATGCTCTCGAGATCCTTGGTTGCCCAGTGGGTGGGCATGGGCTTGTCGAGGAAGGTCTGGTAGGCCTTCAGGCGGAAATCGAGGATCCACGGGGCCTCCTTCTTGACCGAGCTGATGTAGCGGACGGTGCCTTCATTCAGACCGCTGCCCGCGTCAAATTCGTACTTCACGTCGTAGGTGAAGTCGCCGACGGACTGGTCGATGCCAACCGCGGGATTTTCGACTGCGGAGTCGGTGCCAAGGATTTCGGTGTCAGCCATGGAAGGGGGATTCAGGAGGTTGCGGAGGCGTCGCTCAGACGGCGGCGAGTTCTTTTTTGACCCAGTCGTAGCCCTTGGCCTCGAGTTCGAGGGCCAGGCCCTTGTCGCCGGTCTTCACGATGCGGCCGTCGTACATGACATGCACCTGGTCGGGCACGATGTAGTCGAGCAGGCGCTGATAGTGGGTGATGAGCAGGACGCCGAGCTTCGGCCCGCGCATGGTGTTGACGCCGTCGGCGACGATGCGGAGGGCGTCGATGTCGAGGCCGGAGTCGGTCTCGTCCATCAGGGCGAAGGTGGGTTCGAGCATCGCCATCTGCAGGATCTCGCAGCGCTTCTTTTCGCCACCGGAGAAGCCGTCATTGACCGCGCGCGAGGTGAACTTCCGGTCGATCTTGAGCATGTCCATCTTGCCATAGAGCCGCTTGTAGTAGGCGGTGGCGTCGAGTTCCTCGCCCTCGGCGAGCCGGGCCTGGACCGCGGCGCGGAGAAAGTTGGCGATGGAAACGCCGGGGATTTCGCTGGGGTACTGGAAAGCGAGGAAGATGCCGGCGCGGGCGCGCTCATCGGGTTCCATCTCCAGGATGGACTTGCCGTCGATCAGCACGTCCCCCCCTGTGATGGCATAGCCCGGGTGTCCGGCGATGGCCTTGGACAGGGTGGACTTGCCGGTGCCGTTGGGCCCCATGATGGCGTGGATTTCGCCGGCTTTGATCGTGAGGTTGAGTCCCTTCACGATGGGCTTGTCGGGCTGGTCCGTCAGAGCGACGAACAGATCGCGGATTTCGAGCGTGTGCATGGCGAGGATAAGGTGAACGGGGCGGGAAGTTCAGTGCGAAGTGAGGGATTTGCCGCGGAAGGAGATTTCCACGTCCTCGACCTGGTAACCGGCGGGGAGGATGGCCTTGACCTGCGCGAGCACCTCCGCGGGCAGGTTGATGTCGTAGGTGGCGCCGCTCACGTTGTCGTGGAAGTGGGCATGCGGGTGAAGATTCGGGCAGAACCGGGTCGGTCCGCGCTCGAAGTTAACGGCCCGAACCAGCTCACACTGGACGAGGGTCTCCAGGCAGTTGTAGACGGTCGCGAGCGAAATGCCGGGCAAAGCCGGTCGGACCCGGGCGTAGACCTCATCGGCCGTCGGATGGTCGCGGCGCTCCAAGAGGGCAGCATAGACGACCTCCCGCTGCGGGGTGTTGCGCAGGCCGCTACCGGCCAGCTTCTGGGTGAGGGCGTCGTGGGAGGCGAGGGACATGGATCGGAGAAAGAGTAACCAACGCGTTTCTTCCGGGCTTTCAAGTGATAATTAGAATAATTACAATTAAAGGTAGGGGCGAAGTCCTTTAGCTCAGCCCGAGCTCCACCTCGGCGCCGGTGAAGTCGCAAAAACCTCTCCGAGAAACAAATACGAAGGGGATCACTTGAACCGGTCAATTGCGGGAGTGTCGCGTCTCGCGATGATTCGAGCAGGAAAGTGACTCAATATGCCCGCCAGACCTTACGTGAAGGGTGGGGAATTCCGCCTTTGAGTCCGGGCACGGCGGGCGCCGGCCGCGAACTGTCGCAAGGCGACGGGACCGATCGGCGCTCAATCAGGCGCCTGGAAGGACGGTCTAGGCGTCGTGCTCCGCGAGCCAACGCTCCGCCTCGATTGCGGCTTGGCAGCCCATCCCGGCGGCCGTGATAGCCTGGCGGTAGACGTGGTCGGCGCAGTCGCCGGCCACGTAGACACCGGCGACCTTGGACTGAACCTGGGAGCCGGCGGATGGCTTAAAGTAGCCGCCCTCGTCGACAGCGAGGGCCGGAGCAAACGGCCCGGTGTTCGGCACATGGCCGATGGCAACGAAGATGCCTTTTACCGGCAGCACGCGTTCGGCGTTGGTCTTGACGTGGCGGATCTTGAGCCCGCTTACGGCGCCGGCCTCGACCCCCTCGACCGCGACCGGGACGCTGTCCCACACGCATTCGATCTTGGGATGGGAGGTGGCGCGGTCGGCCATGATTTTCGACGCGCGCAGCTCACCCCGGCGATGCACAAGGTAGACCTTGCTCGCAAAACGGGTCAGGAAGAGGGCTTCCTCGGCGGCGCTGTCGCCGCCACCGATGACCGCGACGTCCATTTTGCGGTAGAAAGCGCCATCGCACGTCGCGCAGGTGGTGACGCCCTTGCCGCCGTAGAGTTCCTTCTCGCCGGGAATGCCGGTCATGCGTGGCGAGGCGCCGGTGGCAATGATGACGGCTTTGGAGAGAATCGTGCGATCACCGCAGACCAGCTTGCGGGGCATCGACGTGAAATCCACCGACGTCACCATCGCCTGTTCAAAGCGGGTGCCAAACTTGGTCGCCTGCTTGCGCAGGTTGTCCATCAGCATGAAGCCATCGACGCCGTCGGGAAAACCGGGGAAATTCTCGACCTCGGAGGTCGTCGTCAGCTGGCCGCCGGGAAGGGATCCCTCGAGCACGAGCGGATTCAGATTGGCGCGGCCGGTGTAGATCGCGGCGGTGAGCCCGGCGCACCCGGTGCCGACGATGACGACATTTTCGACGGAGGAGGACATGGAGTTGAAAGTCCAAGGAGCCACAGACTGGGGCGAGTGCAACTGCAGAGTAGGGACCCACCCCGCTGAGCAAGGAATCTGCGAACGGATGGCACATCCGCTGCGGGTTGGTTTGCCTCGGCGGACGACTCGCGTCCGTACCCACGAGGGATCCCGCCCGGTGGTCGAACCGTCAGTTTCCCTCCTTGCTTCCGGCCGGCGATCGACCTGCCCGCTTCGCTATAATTCTTGGATGGGGACCGCCGGTCCCCTATGATCCCGTCACCGCATGAAACTCCGTTCCCTCCTCCTCCTGCTGCTGGCCGCCCCGGTTTTCGCCGGGGTGCCCGATGCTGCGGCTTACCGCCAGGCGCGCGCGCTCCATGACCGCTTCATTGCCCTCGATACCCACTTTGATACCGCGGCCAACCTCGCCAAACCCGGCTGGAGCGTGGCCGACCGGCACACGGTCGCCGCGGGGAGCCAGGTCGACCTGCCCCGCATGAAGGAGGGCGGGATCAATGGCGGGTGGTGGACGATCTACACGGGACAGGGCGATCGCACGCCGGCGGCGCATGCCGAGGTGCGTGACCGCGCCCTCCTGATCGGCCTGCGCATCCACAAGATGGTGGCGGCAAATTCAGACCAGATGGAAATCGCGCTCACCGCAGATGACGCCAAGCGCATCGCCGATGCCGGCAAGTCGATCGTCTACCTGTCGATGGAGAACAGCTACCCGATCGGGAAGGACCTTACCTTGGTGAAGACCTTCTTCGACCTCGGCGTGCGCATGATCGGTCCGGTGCACGGTCGCAACAATGAGATGGCCGACTCCGCCACGGATGCGGGCGGCCCGGAATGGGGCGGTCTCAGCCCGCTCGGCAAGCAGCTGGTCGCCGAGGCCAACCGCCTTGGCCTGATCATTGATGCCTCGCATGCGGCCGACAGCGTGCTCGACCAGATCCTCGACCTCTCAGCGACCCCCATCGTGCTCAGTCACTCCGGAGCCAAGGCGGTTTTCGATCACCCGCGAAATGCGCCCGACGTCCTCCTCCAGAAGC
>CAMAXB010000136.1 GCA_945862035.1 Opitutus sp. GAS368 | reverse complement strand
GGGCAGGGACGGAGGGAGAGACAGAAGGACATTACGGGGTGGCCGAAGCATGGCGGGAGGCCGCGCAAAAGGTAAGGTCGAAACCCGCGGCCCTGAGCTTGTAGCCCGAGTCGCCGGGGTGCGGCAAGTCTGGCGAATCGGCTTCGACGTGAAAGCGGGTCGGATCGGCGGTATCCCGGGCGGCGGCATCAAAACCGACGAACGCATCAAACTCCCCGCTGGAGCGGATCCACGCATTGACCGCGGCACAGCGTGTCGCCCGCCGCAGCCACCGGACGGTTAAGCGGGTCCCCGGCATCTCAGGCCGTCCGTCGCAGGAGGGTGATGCGACCGATGGGTAGATACTCGGCGACGAGGATATCCCCGTTGGCGAGGAAGATGGCATCGTGCGGAGTGATGAACTGGCCGGGCGTGAATTGGGATCGGGCCTGATTGCGTCGGGAGCCGACCCGACCGTTGCGGGCCTGACCGTCGCCGAGTTGGGCGACCACGGTGTGGTCGCGATCAAGAATGCAGACCTGGCTGTCGAGGTCGGCGCAAACCATCCAGTCGCCACGCGTGTCGAAATGGCAGGGCAAACGGAGCCGCGTGGGATCGGTGATCGTACGGAGGAGTTTCCCGTCGAGGGTGAAGGTCTGCACCCGGTTGTTGCGGCGGTCACCCACCACCAGGACGGGTTCTGCACCCCGCGTATCGACCCAGAGCCCGTGGGGCTCGCGGAAGGCGACGGCGGGCAACTCGGTGGTGGCGGGCTGACCGGCCGGCACGGCGGGAGCGGGCTGGCCGATTTCTCCGAGGAAGGTGCCACTTGCGGAAAATTTAAGGACGCGGTGTGAGCCATAGCCGTCGCCCACAAAGAAATCTCCGTTCGGAGCGAAGGCGACATTGGTCGGAACAAACGGGATCGGTCGCGCGGCATAGGCGGGGTCTTCGCGGGGATATCCATGGGACCACACGACCTCGCCGGCGAGGGTGGTCTTGACGACCATGCAGCGGTTGGTGTCGCAGTGGTAGAGGAACTCGGTCCCGCCCTCCCGGCGAAGGTCGAGTCCGTGGGCGCCTCCGCGAAACTCAGCTCCGAACGTTCGTTTGAAATTCCCGCTGGCATCGTACACGACGACCGTCTCCGGCCGCATGCTCGCGCGGTTGACGGTGTGCGCCACGTAGATGGAGCCCTCGGCGTCCTGCGCGAGACCGTGGGTCTCGCCCCAGACCATCCCGTCGGGGGGCAGAAGCCAGTCATGCACGCACTCATAGGTGTGCGCGCCCGTGCCCACGACCGGCAGGCGGGTCGCGGCCTTGGCTGACGGCGCGAGGGTGAACTCGGGCAGGGCGACGGCCGCGGCCGCGAGGGTCGCGCTGCGCGTGAGAAAGGACCGGCGGGTGAGCGGGGGCTTCATGGGGTGAGGGGGGTTAAGCGCCAAAGAGATCGAGGATCGGACGGCCGAGGCCGTCGCGGGTCACGTAGAACGGCCGGCGTTCGATCTCGTAAGCGAGGTCGGGCGCGATGCCCAGCGCGTGGAAGATGCTCGCGTGAAGATCCTCGATCACGACGCGGTCCTTGATCCACTTGCACGGCCGCTCGTCCGCGGTGAGCCCGTGGAGGTGGCCCCGCTTTGCGCCGCCTCCGAACAGGAGCACGCAGCCTGCATCGGTGAAGTGACGGTGCATGCCATAGTGTTTCGGCTCCTCGATCTTCTCGGGGATGGTGACCTGATCCTTCACGCGGTTGTCCGGCTTGCCCTCGATGATCGCATCGCGGCTGAACTCGCTCGCGAGCACGATCAGGGTCCGGTCAAGGAGACCCCGTTCCTCGAGGTCGCGGACGAGTTGGGCGATGGGCGCGTCGATCTGCTTTTTCATCGCGACGAGGCGCTCGTGTCCGTTCTCGTGCGTATCCCAGTTGAGGAAGGGAACGTACTCGGTCGTGACCTCAATGAAGCGGGCGCCCTGTTCGGTCAGGCGGCGGGCGAGGAGACAGCCGAGGCCAAAGCGCCCGACGGTGCGCTCCTCGTAACCGGAGAGAGCGGCGGAGGCGCCCCGGCCGCGGTCGGCGTCGTAGACGCGGCCGGGCTCGTAGTCGGGCACGTAGCGCCGGATGCTTTCGAGCGGCTCGAGGGAGAGATCGAAGGCCTTGGCGGCGGGCGATCCGAGCAGACGGTGGGCGTTCTCGTAGGAGCGCAGCAGGGACTCGCGCTGGAAGTCGCTGCCGGCCTGGGCCACCGGGCTTTTCTCCAGCAGACGCTTGAAGAAGCGATTGCGGTCCTCGAAGCGACCGGGCGTCATCCCGCCGGGCGGGCGCACCGTGTCGGCGGCCTGGTGGGGGAAGGGAACATTGAACGGACCATACTCGCTGCCGAGGAAGCCGGCGGTGGTGAACGCCTTGAGTTCCTCGCTCTCACCCGTGTCGAAGCGCTGTCCGATGTTGATGAAGGCCGGCATGGCCGGATTGAGCGGGCCAAGCGTGCGGGCGATGATCGCGCCGATGTGCGGGGCTGCGACGGACTGCGGAGGAGCGTAGCCGGTGTGCCACTGGAACTGGTGGCGCGAGTGGAGGATGAAACCGAGATCGCCCGCGGTGTAGGTGCGGATCAGCGTTCCGCGGTCCATCACGCCGGCGATCTTTTCGAGCCCGGCGGAGAACTTGATCGGATCGACGTGGGTATCGATGCTGGGAAACGTGCTCAGGAAGGCGTCGGGCGGGAGCCCCTTTTCAAATGGGCGGTAGCGCTTCGGGTCAAAGGTCTCGGTTCCGGCCATGCCGCCAGCCATCCAAAGGACGATGACCGTGTCAGCCGTCGCGGCGCGGCGTGCCGCGCTTGCCTGAGCGCCGAGGAGCGGGCGCGCGTGGCCTGCAGCCAGCGCCGACAGGGTGGCGGCACTGGCGCCTTTCAGGAAGTCGCGGCGACTCCAGGAGGGGGATTTCATGGCGTGTCAGGGGATGAGTTGAAACTCGGGGAGCATGACAAGGGCCCAGAGTAGGTCCTCCACGGCCGCGGGCTGGAGGGGCGGTGCGAGCAGGGGCAGGGCGATGCGGGCCTCCGCGGCGGTAGGCTTGCGGCCCAGGGCCGTACGGTACAAGCGCTCCAGCAGCGCGGCGGGGGAAGGGTCTCCGGCGGCGACCTGCAGGGCCGCTCCCTCGCCGAGGCGTCGGGAAAGCTCGGCCCCATTGGTCAGCTCAAGGGCCTCAAGGGTCGTGGCGATTGAGCCGCGGAGCGTGACCACCTGGTCACGGTTGGGGCGCCCGAGCGCGACCTGCAGCGGACTCGCCGGGACCAGCGCCGCGCGGATGGGCGAAAAATTCCGCCCGGCCCAGTGATTGTCGACCACGCGCGTGGACGGTTTGGCATTCCAGACTCCGCTCACGGTGCTCAGGGCGTCAGTGAACTGCTCCGCCGACATGCGGCGCACGGTTGGACCGCGGAAAATGGAGGGGCCCTGGCTGCGCTCCGTCTCCGGCTGGGAGGGGAGCTGGTAGGCCCGCGACGTCATGATCGTCTCGATGAGGTGCTTCACATCGTAGCCGTGATCCGCGAAGTCCTCCGCTAGCCAGTCGAGCACCTCGGGGCTCCAGGCGGACTTGTCCATCTCGTCGATCGGCTCGACTAGACCGTGGCCGAGGAAGCGCTGCCAGAAGCGATTGACCAGGGTGCGCGTGAGCCGCCCGTTCTGCCGGCCGGTCACGATCTCCGCCAGGCGCGCGATCCGCTCGGGCCGGGTGGCCGTGGCGTCGATCGTGCCGAGGGTGGGGTAGATGAACCGGGGGGCGGCGGTCTCGCCGGTCGGCTTGTCGCATTCGACCAGCTCAAGCACATCGTCACTGTAGACCCCGGCCAGTCCGTAGGCGTCGGCCAGGGACCAGTCGTCGATGAAGCTGTCATGACAGGAGGCGCATTTCAGATTCACGCCCATGAAGACTTGGGAGACATTCTGCGATGCCTGCATGGCCGGGACCATGCTTGCGTTCACCGTGCCGCGCCAGACGACGCCCTTGGTGAAGCCCTCGGATTCCGGGGTGGGGTTGACCAGCTCGCGCACGAACTGGTGGTAGGGCTTGTTCGATTCGAGCGAGGCGTAGAGCCAGGGCGTGATGCCCTTCCGGCCGCCGTCGATGAACCCGGTGCCCTGATAGTCGTTGCGAAGCAGATCGTTCCAAAACGTAAGCCAGTGCGTGGCATAGTTGCCATGGTCGGCGAGCAGGCGGCGCACGAGGAGGCGGCGCTTGTCGGGGCGGTCGTCGTCAAGAAAGGCATCAAGCTCGGCGGGCGGTGGCAGCAGCCCGATGAGGTCGAGCCACACGCGGCGGGCGAAGACGCGATCCCCCACGACGCGGGGAGCCCGGAATCGATGTTCGGCAAAGTAGGGGGCCAGCAGGCGGTCGACGGGGTGATCGTCCGGCTTTCCGCCGTTGAGCTCGGGGCGCACGGCCTCCAGATTATCCGGCGGCGGGCGGGCGAAGGTGATGGCCGGATCCCAGACCGCCCCTTGGTCGATCCACGCGCGCAGCAGCGAAATCTGATCAGCCGTCAGGCGGGTGCCCTTCTGCGGCATCACCCTCTCTTGATCGAAGCCGGCCACGAGCGCGATGAGATGACTCTCCGCGCTGCTCCCGGGCTGAACCGCATCACCCCAATCACCGCCCATCAGGAGATTGGTGCGATCATCGAGATTGAACCCGCCCTTGTCGCGGCCGCGCCCATGGCACTGCAGGCAACTGGCCTCGAGGATGGGCTTGATGTCCTGGGCGAAATCGACGGACCGCGCAGCGGGGGCGGGCAGGCGGGCGATCTGATCGGGGGTCAGCGCGAGCAGCGACGGCGTGACGAGGGCGAAGGCGAATGAGGCGAGCAGTCCGAAGCGGTGCATAAAGGACTTGGGGAAACCAAGCCGGTCCGGGGTGAACCGACAGCGGGGGGGTAGGGAGCTAAGGCAAACGGACGGAGACGGCGACGCGAGCGGATTCCGTTTGGATCGTCCGGACTCCGGGCGGTCGCTCAGCGGGCGCGCTCGCGGAGGCGGGTCAGCTGAATCCGCATCTCGCTGAGGAGGTTGGCTTGCGCGGGCTGGCCGGCGAGATTGTTGAGCTCGGTCGGATCGCCGGTGAGGTCGAAGAGCTGTTCGTGCTCAAACTCGGGCCAGTAGATGTATTTCACGTCCTTCCGTACCACGGCCCACGAAGTCGGGATGCGGTTGCGGGAGGTGATGGTCGGATGTTCGTAGAAAAACTCCTCGCGCCAGTCGGGGAGGCCCGGTCCGACATAGAGGGGCGACAGATCGCGGCCCTGGACGCGGGCGGGCACGGTGATCCCGGCGGCCGCGATGACCGTGGGAGCGATGTCGAGATTGAGCACCCGCTCCTCGCGAACCAGCCCCCGGCGTTCCGTCGGCAGGCGCGGATCGCGAACCAGCAGGGGCACGCGCAGGGCCTGCTCGTAGGGGTACCACTTGTCGGCGAGCCCCCGATCGGCATGGAAGTAGCCGTTGTCGCCTGTAAAAAGGATCAGGGTCCGCTCATACACGCCCTGCGCCTTGAGTTCGTCCACGATCCGACCGACCGCTTCATCGAGTTCGGTGATGAGGCGGTAGTAATTGGTCATGTGGGTCTGGTATTGCTCGGGCGTAGCGAAGCGCCAGCCCCAGCGGACCCGGCCCTCGTTGGCGGGCGCGGAGAGGAAGGGAGGGAGCGCGCGCAGGTATTCGTCGGTCGCGAGCGGGGAGGGCGGTATGGTTACGCCTTCGTAGGCCGCCGCGCTCCACGCCTGCGGCAGGTACTGTTCCGGCGCGCGATCCTCGGCGTGGGCGGCGAAGAAGGACACGCTGAGCACGAAGGGCTTCTCCTTCGGCCGCGCCCGGAGAAAATCCAGAGCGTCGCGAGCGTTTTTCTCTGTGATGTGAATGGGCTCGCCGGTCTCGGTCTCGAACCAGTGCTTGGTCTCGTACTGGCGGGAGAAGTCGAAATCGCCGGGCCGGATTTCTCCGATGCCATACTTCCCCACGAAGCCGCTCCAGTAGCCGGCGGCGCGGAGCAGGCCCGGGTAGGTTTGGGCAAAGGCCTCGGGGGTGATCTCCTGACCAAAGGCGTCGATCCCGTGGCGGGACATGGTCTGCCCGGTGAGGATGGTGGCGCGGCTGACCATGCAGATGGACGTCGTGACACGGGCCTGACTGAAGCGGACGCCCTCCCTGGCCAGGGTATCGAGCCGCGGTGTCCGGACGATGGGATTGCCCGCGGCGCCGAGGGAATCCCAGCGGTGGTCATCCGAGAGGAGAACGACAATGTTGAGCGGAGGCTCTGCGGCCTGGACGAGGCTGAGGCTCAGAGCCAGGAGTACAACGGGGAGGCGCATGGGTGGAGCAGCGATGGAACGGTGGTGGGGCTATTGCACACAGCGAAATCCGGCGTGATTGGAGCCGGTCGACACGTCGCCGCGGCCGCGGGCGCCGACGGCGTAGCTCGAGCAGTACTGATCCGTGCAGAGAAAGGAGCCGCCGCGCTGGACCCGCTTGGCCACGCCCGGTTCGGTGGGGTCGTGACTCGTGGTCGGACCGTGGGGATTGACCGCGATGCCGCGCGCGGCGAGCCCGGCGTAGGTGTCGACTCGATACCAGTCGGAGCACCACTCCCAGACATTGCCCGACATGTCATACAGGCCGTAGCCGTTCGCGGGAAAGGTCTTCACCGGGGCGGTCGTCCGAAAACCGTCCTCGCTGCTGTGGCCGAAGGGAAACGGGCCCTGCCAGAGATTCGCGGGCCAGCGACCGTCGGGCTTGAGCTGCTTGCCCCAGACATAGGGCTGGCCGGCTTGGCCGCCGCGGGCGGCGAATTCCCATTCGGCCTCCGTGGGAAGGCGCTTGCCGGCCCAGGCGGCGTAGGCCTCGGCATCCGCGTGCGCGATGTGCACAACGGGATGATCTTCGCGGCCGGCGATGGAACTTCCCGGCCCCTCGGGCTGACGCCAGAAGGCGCCGGGGACATAGCGCCACCAGCTTGAGACGTTGCTCAGGGGAACCGGACCGTCGGGCGCCGTGAAGACCAGCGCCCCGGGCTTGAGCGCGCTCAGCGGAACGCCCGGAAAGTCGCGGGGATCGAGGGGGCGCTCGGCGACGGTGACGTAGCTTGTCGCAGCGACAAAGGCGGCGAACTGCGCATTGGTGACCTCGGTCTCGTCCATCCAGAATCCGTCCACCTTGACGCGGTGGATGGGCAGGGCATCCGGCATGGGCTGCTCGACCACGCAGAACCCCAGCGCGGGATCCTCGGCTCCGCGCGAGTACTCCCCGCCCGGGATCCAGACCATGCCCGGTGGAGGCGTGCCCCGGGGCGGCGTGGTCGCCGGCACCGTGGCGGCGAATCCGGCACCGGGGGTGATGGCCGAGTCCCCGCTCTCGGCGGATTTCCGGCAGGCGCCCAGCATCAGGGCCAGGATCGCGAGGAGCCAGGGGCGAAAGGGTGACATCGTTTGTTGAAGAGAAATCCGACTGGTCGAGCGGAGTCGATCAAGGGTTGAGAGCCGCGATTAGGGCAGAGCCCACCAGGCTTGGGTGGCGGCGGTGAGTTCGCGAACGAGGTCGGGGCGTTGGGCGGCGAGGTCGACCTCCTCGCGCGGATCGTTCAGGACGTGAAAGAGCATGGGCCCGCTCTGCTCCCAGTCAGCGGTGCGGCCACTGATGTCGAGGCGCGCGGCGCGGTTCGGTTCATGGGGCAGGATCAGTTTCCAGCCGTCTTCGCGCACGGTGTAGCGGTACTTCAGGTTGGCCGCGGGGTTGGTGAGCTCGACCGCGGTGTGGGTGAACAGGGCCCCGCTCACGGTCTTGCGACGGGCCAGAGCGGAGCGGTCGCGCAAATCAAGGCCCCGCATGGCGGCGGTCGGCGTGAGCCCGGCAGCGCGCAGCACGGTCGGGGCGATATCGACGCTGCTGACCAGGGTGATGTCGTCCCGCGCGGGTTGGATTTGGCCGGGCCAGCTGACCAGGATCGGCGTGCGCATACCCGCGTCGAACGGCGACATCTTGGACCGCGTCTGGGGCTGGTTCTGCTCTCCCTCCGGTTGGATCCAGCCGTTGTCGCTCACGAAGACCACCAGCGTGTCCTGCGTCTTGCCGCGGGCCTCGATCAGGCCC
>CAMAXB010000135.1 GCA_945862035.1 Opitutus sp. GAS368 | reverse complement strand
AGGTCACGCCGCAGGTAAAGGCCGTGCAGCCAGTTCGTGTAGCTGCTGCTGGCCTTGGTCAGACGGGACGTCTCGTTGGCGAGGTTGAGTTCCTTGCCGGTCGAGTCGAACTCCGTGCGCTCCACCCGGAGGCCGGCGATCACATTGGTCGCACCAAAGGTCATGGAACCCATTGCGTAGGCCGCAGTGACGTCTTCGTTCGAGACCCAGTCATCGGTCTCGCTGTCTTCGAACAGACGGACTCCGGTGAAGGCGGCGCGGTTGCCGTAGAAGGCCTGCTTGACCTTGTCGGCGTCGATCACGGGCACCTTGTGGTAGGGATAGTTGCTGACGCCGCCGGCGACACTCGCGAAGGTGAAGCTCGCAGGGGCGCCGGCCAGTTCGGAGACTTCGACTTCGCTGGACTTCTCCTTCGAGCGGAAGCGCGCGCCAAACTTCACGTAGGCCGGGTTGACCGTGTCGAGGTCGCGGCGCAGATCAATGGCCGCGTCCAACTCCGACTCCTCGCCGGACTCGTTCGCAAGGTCCATGCGCTGAAAGTTATAGTTCGCCGGATCGTTCAAGCTGGCACCGGCAACCTGGCCGAGCGTGAAGGAGTACGGATTGGAGAACGAATAGGTGAAGGCCTGATCGCGGGTGTTGCGACGAAAGCGAGCAACCAGTTCATCCGGACGGCGCTCCTCGCCCTCGGTGAAGCCGAGGTGGCCCTCAACCAACCAGTTCGAAACGCGCTTCTCGCCTCCGAGGGTGAGCGCGATGACCTCCTGGTCCTTTTCGCGGATGCGAAGGCGGCGGGCATAGCGGCGGATACCGGTGACCGTAGCGGACGTATCGCTCAGGGCCGTGACGGCGGTGCCTTCGACAAACGGGATCAGGCTCAGATGGCGGAGTTCCGCATCCGTAAAGCGATTGTAGGTGCCGCGCAGGTAGAACAGGCTGTCGACGTCCGGTTTGAATTCAATCGCACCTGCGGTACCGTACCGGGTACGCAGGATCTCATACTCGCGAAACTCAAGCTCCTCGAGGATCAAGGCCTTCTGCCCATTCGGGCCGGTGGCCTCGCGCCAGTCGCCCGTCTCAAAATTGTGGGATCCAAACTCACGCTCCTGCCAAGTCGGAGCGATGAGGAAACCCCAGCGCCCGTCGGCAGACGTGGTGGAAAGCGTTGCGTTAAATTTCTGGCTACCGATCTCATCGAGCGAGGCATACTGGCCCTGTGCGTCGAAGCTGACGTGCAGACCGGGATTGTCGAAGGGACTCTTGGTGCGGACATTGACCTGGCCACCCAGGCCCTCGCCGTCGAGATCAGGAGTCGGAACCTTGGTCACCTCAATCGAGGCGAGCATATCGGTCGGGATCACATCAAGCGCGGTCGCGCGTTCGCCAAGGTCAGCACCGGCGAAGCTTGCGCCGTTAACCTTCACATTCGTGTAATTGTAGTTCAGCCCGCGGAGGACAATGTAACGACCCTCACCTTGGTCGCGGTAAAGGGACAGGCCGGGGATGCGCTGGAGCGATTCGGCCACATTCTGATCGGCAAAATTGCCAATCTCATCTGCCGCAACGATGTTGGTCAGGGTGCTGGCGGCGCGCTGCTGATTGATGGCTCGTGCCGTGCCGACGAGCGATCCCTCAATCACAAAGCGGTCCATCTCGATCGCACCCGTGCCGAAGGCGGCATCGGCCCGCGCGGTCTGGCCGGCGGTAACCGTGGCCGCGGCGCGCTCATTGGGATAGCCCACGTAGCTGATGACCAGGGACTGGGCGCCCGCCGGTACATTCAACAGCACGTAGTCGCCACCGGAGCTGGTGTAGGTTTCGAGCGACGTGCCCGACACCATGACTCGAGCGCCGCCGAGTGGCAGGCTTGTGGCCGAGTCGGTCACGCGACCGGCGATCGAGCCGGTGGTTAAAGTCTGGGCGGAAAGCGTCGTCACGGAGAGGACGCCAATCAGGAGGAGGCAACGAAACAGGAGGTGCATGGGCTTGGTAGGTGAGAGCCGCCAAGCTGCACCGGGGGAGAAATTCCCGTCAACGACCCGCTGCGGCTGCCGCCGGATCTTAACGCGCCAGGTACGCGTCCGTGACATAGGTTACGCAAAGGTGACACCGGCCGGCGCAAGGAGGCTTTGCCAACCCCGGGGGTATCCCCTTTCCTGCTCCCATGCCGCTCACCAAGGCCGAGATCTCACGACTGCGCTCCCTTCAGGAAAAGAAGGCGCGTGAGGCGGCCGGCGCCTATGTCGTGGAAGGGACCAAGGTCGTCGGTGAGCTTCTCACCGCCGGGGCTGCGCTCGCCGAACTTTTCGTGCGTGAGGACTGGCCGGGACCCCGTGACGATCCGCGCGTCCGCCCCGTTTCCGCGGCCGAGATGCAACGCATCAGCCACTTCCCCACCCCTTCGCCGGTGCTCGCAGTGGGCCCGATCGAGCGCACGTCGCTCGCGACCGGCGAGCTGAACCGGGGTCTGACCCTCGCCCTCGATGGCGTGCAGGACGCCGGCAATGTCGGGACGCTCCTGCGCGTGGCCGACTGGTTCGGGCTGGATCGCGTCCTCCTCTCCCCGGATTGCGCCGACTTGTTTTCCCAGAAGGTCATCAACGCGAGCATGGGCTCCTTCAGCCGCGTCCGGACGATCACGCTGCCGCTCGAGGCCGCGCTCCGCGATCTCGCTGTGCCGGTCCTCGGCTGCGACCTTGGCGGCGACGATGTTCATGGCCTGCCGGTGCTGCACGATGCCGTCATTGTGATCGGCAGCGAGGGCCGGGGGCTGACGGAGGCGGTGCGAACGCGCGTCACGCGCCTCGTCACCATCCCCCGCATCGGCGGAGCCGAGTCACTCAACGCCGGGGTCGCCGCCGCCATCGTCTGCGACAATCTCCGGCGGCTTCAGGGTTGCGGCTAAGGGTCGCGGGTCGGATGTAGCCGGGGTCGCCGACCCCGGTGATTAGTTTACACTCCCGGCGACCACGCCGATTTGGCGACCCCGCGACATCCATCGGAAGCGGGTGCGAAGGATATTGCAGCCTGCTGTCGCTTCGCTCCAGGCCCGTTTTTGTATTTGGCTATCAAATACGCAAAACTGTCACCGATTAGTCGCCGCGCCGCCACACGGTCTTCATGGGAGCGTCACAATGCCATGCGAGACTCTTCGTCAGGAAGCGAACCGTGCCTTGCCAAGTGGCGGGCGGACCGCCTCTGCCGAACCTACCTACCTACCATGAAACTGGCATCCGTAATTTTAGTGCTGGCCCGGCGAGCTCCCCTCGCTGCGCTGGCCCTGACCACTCTTTCGCCGGTCGCCCTGCACGCGCAGGTCGCCACGGGCACCCTCACCGGCCGCGTCTCCGACGCGGAAACCGGCAAATCGCTGCAAGGCGCGATTGTGCTGATCGTCAATACGACGATCCGGAGCACAACCAACGCCGAGGGCCGCTACACGCTGCCCGGCCTTCCCGCCGGCACGTATCGCCTCGAAGTCGACTACGTCGGCCTCGATCCCTTCTTTCAAACGGTCACGATCAGCGGCAACGGGATCCAGACGGTTGACGCCGGCCTCAAGAGCACCGTCCTCCAGATGGAAGCCGTCACGGTCGCCGCCACCGCGCGCGGCCAGGCTCTCGCCATCAATCAGCAGAAGACCGCCGCCGGCATCGTGAACATCGTCTCCGAGGAGACGTTTGGCCAGATGACCAATGGCAACATCGGCTACGCGCTCCAGCGGCTCCCCGGCCTGAGCGTGAACGAGAGCGAAGACGGCACGCCCAACGGCGTGAACATTCGCGGCATGGAGTCGAAGTACAACTCGTTCCAGATCGACGGCAACCGGACCCCGACCTCGAGCAACAACCGCGGCTTCGCGACCAGCCAGCTCGTGTCTGACGGCGTGAGCAACATCGAGGTCATCAAGGCCCCGACCCCTGACCGCGACGGCGACGCCATTGGCGGCATCATCAATGTGATCAGCCGCTCGCCCTTCGAGCGCGATGGCCGCGCCATAAGCCTCACGACGTCGGCGGTCTACTACGACTTCGATCAGGACCTCGGCTACGACGCCGCCTTCATGTACAGCGACCTGTTCAGCGTCGGCGGAGCCGAGCGCAACCTCGGCCTCACGTTCACGCTGTCGGCCTACGACACGTCCCGTGGTTATGACAACCACGACATGGATTACTTCTACCTCACGCCCGCG
Organism: Opitutus sp. GAS368; assembly: GCA_945862035.1. GTDB lineage: Bacteria > Verrucomicrobiota > Verrucomicrobiia > Opitutales > Opitutaceae > CAMAXB01. The sequence continues at coordinate 3,935 of CAMAXB010000135.1, read as the reverse complement.
CAGCGGCCGGACCTCGGGCTCACCGAGCCGGTCTACTTCCACAGCAACGGCACAGTGCAGACGAACGTCCGCTCAACCAAGTCGATGGGCTTCAGCGGCTCGATCGACTACCGCCTGAGCGACCGCGCCAGCGTCTATTTCCGCCCCGGCTACAGCTACACCGACACCTTCGGCACAAAGCCCGAGGAGCGCATCTACCTGGTGACCAGCGGCGGCGCCACCAATGTCCTCAACGCCTCGGCGCGCACGGGTACCGGTCGCCTCACCAACAATGAGCGCCGCTACCAGAACCGCATCAGCGACACGTTCACGCACCTGACATCGCTTAACGCCGGCGGCGTGATCCAGATGGACACGATTAAGCTCACCTACGACGCCTACTTCGGGGACAACGAGCGCAACGTCGAGAACACCTACACGTACGTCGTCCGCAACACCGGCTTCCAGGTGGCCTACGACCGGACCAACCCGGCACAGCCCGTGTACACCATCCTCAATGGGAAAAGCCCCTACGATGTGTCGTCGATCACGCGGGGCGATCTGACGAATGCTCCGGTCGACTACGTTGAGTCCGTCTACACCGGCAAGGTCGACCTCGAGAAGCAGTTCTCCGGCTCCGAAATTTCCGGCTCCCTCAAGGGTGGCATCAAAACCTACATCAGCGACCGCACGCAGGATTCATCCAGCTTCGTGTATGTCACCGGCTCAAACGCGAGCGGCATGCCCTACACCGACATCCTGCGCCGCGCCGACTATATGTCGAACGGCACGGAGATGACGCTCACCCCGGACATGAACAAGGTCGTGGCCCTCCTCAAGAGCCGCCCCGAACTCTTCGTCCTGTCGGCCGCGGACGCCTTCCGCAATCAGAACTTCAATGACTTCGAGACCACCGAGACGACCAATGCCGCCTATGTCATGGGGACGGTCACCCGCGGCCGCACCAGCATCATCACTGGCGTGCGCGCGGAGAACATCAATCTCGAGACCAATGTCTATGAGTTCGTGCCTGCGGCGGGCTCCCGCGCAGCCAGCGCCAATCGCATTTCCCGCGAGCGGGACTACACCGTCTGGCTGCCCGGCATCCACCTGCGCCACGAGTTGAAGGAGAACCTGATCCTGCGCGCCAGCTACAACCGCAGCTACGGCAAGCCTGATCTGGATGACCTCATTCGCGGTCGTCAGCTCAATCCCGAGAACGACACGATCTCGGACGGCAACACGGAGCTGGAGCCAAGCCTCGCCAACAACTTCGACCTGCAGCTCGAGTCCTACACGGACCGTGGCGGCCTCTACTCGATCGGCTTCTTCTACAAGGACATCAAGGGCTTCTACTACGATTCGACTGCGACCGAGACGATTATAGAGGACGGTGTGCCCACGGTCTACCGCGTGAGCAAGCCGCAAAACGCCCTCGGGGCCGAGAACTACGGCGTCGAGCTCATCGCCCGGCAGAGCCTCTTTTTCCTGCCCAAGCCCTTCGACGGTTTGAGCGTGGACGTGAGCGCGACCTTCACCGAGAGCGATGGCAAGTATCCCGGTCGCCTGGCGGAAAAGCTTCCCACGTACGGCTTCTCCGACTACATCTTCAACTCGTCGCTGGAGTACGCGTTCGGCCGGTTCAAGGCCAAGCTGAGCTACACCTACCGCGCCGAGTACCTCGAGGGTCTTGATGGGAACTTCACCCTCGATGACATCTACGGCGCCTCCGAGAACGTCGATCTTGAGACGAGCTACGAAGTCTCCGACAAGATGCGGGTCTTCCTCAACATCGACAACCTGACAGAGCGTCCGCAGATCTCCTATCAGGGCTTCTCGTTCAATCCCGAGGATTCGACGTTCTATACCTACCGCGCCACTGCGGGCGTCACGTACACGTTCTAAGCGATCGTCGAGAGATGGGCTGTTCTCAGCTCAAGCCCGGCGCGATGATTGCGCCGGGCTTTTTCGTCCTCTGGCTTGCGGCGACCGTCACCGCATCTTCACATCGGATCCATCGGATCTTTGTTTCCCCTGCCCTTCCGCCCGCTAGAGTCTCCCTCAATTTAGGCGATGAGCCCCCACCCGACCGCGTAGGCCTCATCACCCCATTCGCTTCCGCAAACCCTGCTCGCCCGTCCGTTCCATGAAACTCGCCCGCTCCCTTTCCTTCACGCTCAGCCTGCTCGCTGGCTGCTCCCTCCTCAGCGCCCACGAGGACGTCGTTCACCCGCCCAAGCCCTATCCCGAAAAGGAGGCCCACGCGCCGCGCCCCCTGCCGGATCGGATCATTCTCACTTGGTCGGGCGATCCGGCCACCACCCAGGCGGTCACGTGGCGCACGGACACCAGCGTCAAATCCGCGCTGGCTGAACTCACTCTCGCAACGTCGGGCCCGATCAAGGCCGACCCGCGCAAGTTGCCCGCGCAGACGCGCGCCTTCGACAGCGATCTGGGCTCCGCCCACTATCACAGCGTCGAATTCACGGACCTCCAGCCGGACACGATGTATGCCTATCGCGTCGGCGACGGCGCGAACTGGAGCGAGTGGTTCCAGTTCCGCACGGCCAGCCGCGAGGCCAAGCCCTTCAGCTTTGTTTACTTCGGCGATGCGCAGAACGACGTGAAGACCCACTGGTCGCGCGTGTTCCGCGAGGCCGTCCGCACCGCGCCGCGCGCCGCCTTCACGCTGCACGCCGGCGACCTGATCAACCGCGCCAACCGCGACGCGGAATGGGGCGAATGGCACGGTGCCCCGGCGTGGGTCAACGGGACGATCCCGGCCGTCGTGACGCCCGGCAATCACGAGTATGCCAACTTGGGCGCCGGCCCGGAGACGGAGCGTATCTGGACGCGCAAGGACGGCAGCACGGTGCCGGTGACGATCGCGGAAATTCGCCCGATCCTCGCCGCTGGCACGAAGACCGGCGAAAGCTGGACGGTCAAGAGCGCCGGGCTCGAATCGGTCATCTCGGTCGACGCCGCGGTGCAGATCACGGCGGCCGATGAGGCCTTCACCACCCTGACCGGTTACACGCTGGCCGAGGTGAGCGGCAAGCAACCCGCCAATCTGCTCAAGGATCGCATGGCCCAGCCCGGCGTACGATCGATCAGCCTACACTGGCGTCCGCAGTTCACGCTGCCGGAGAACGGCCCCGACGGCCTGAAGGAATCCGTCTACTATCTCGACTATCAGGGCACCCGCATCATCTCGCTCAACTCGAACGAGCAGCAGGACAAGCAGGTCGCGTGGCTACGCAGCGTGCTCGGGAACAATCCGCAGCGCTGGACAGTGGTCACCTTCCACCACCCGATCGTCTCGCCGGCGAATGGCCGCGACAATCCCCGCCTGCGCGAGCTCTGGCAGCCGGTGCTGGATGAATTCAAGGTCGACCTGGTGCTCACGGGCCATGACCACACCTACGCCCGCAGCGGCGACCTCTCCGACCGCGTCGGCACCGCCAATGTCCCGACCGGCCTGAAAACCTATGATCCCGCCGTCGGCACGGTGTACGTCGTCTCGGTCAGCGGACCCAAGATGTACAACATCACCAACGAGAATTTCGTCCGCACCGCGGAGGACACGCAGCTCTTCCAGGTGATCACGGTCAACGGCGACGAGATCCACTACGAGGCCCGCACCGCGATCGGCCAGCTCTACGATGCCTTCGTGCTGAAGAAGCGCGGCGCCGGCCAGCCCAACGAGCTGCGCGAGACCCTCCCGCCGCAGAACCGCCGCTCGAAGGCGGCGACGAACTGAGATCCCCCACGTTCAGTGCGGTGGAACGCGTTGCCCTCAACGCGTTGGATCGAAGATTTCCAAACCAGCGCGTTGAGGGCAGCGCGCCGCACCTCGATCACCGGGCTCAGCGAGCCCGGCTACCTCGGAACAAAAAGGCGCCCGGCTTTGCCGCCGGGCGCCTTTCAATTTTTGGGAATCCGTCGGGATTGCTCAG
>CAMAXB010000134.1 GCA_945862035.1 Opitutus sp. GAS368 | reverse complement strand
TGCGATCCCGACATGCTGCCCTGGCTTAAGGCGCCGCTCTCGGATTCGGGCAAGATCAATCTCCTGGTCGAGAAGTTGGCGGAGATCGTCAGCAGCGGCCACAAGGTCGTGATCTTCTCGCAGTTTGTGATGCTGCTGGAGCGCGTGCGGGAGGCCCTCGCCCTTCATTTCCCGGATCTCCCGCGCTACGAGTTGACCGGCATGACGCTCGATCGCCAGAAGCCGGTGCAGTCGTTCCAGACCGCGCAGGGCGCGGCGGTGATGCTGGTTTCGCTCAAGGCCGCGGGCACGGGCATCACCCTGCACGCGGCCGACTATGTTTTCCTGCTTGATCCGTGGTGGAATCCCGCGGTCGAGATGCAGGCGGTCGACCGGGTGCACCGGATCGGGCAGCGCAGTACGGTGTTTGTTTACCGCATGGTGACGGCGGGCACGATTGAGGAGCGGATCCAGGCCCTCAAGGCCGCCAAGAAGGAGCTTTTCGACCGCATTGTCGGCGGCCTTGGCGGCGATTTCGATCTCAGCCAGCACTTTACGTCGCTTCGTGACTTGGTGACGTTGACGAGCGCCGCGACCGAGACGGAGCAGGGCGTGTAACTCCGGTGAAGGAGAGGGAGCTTGCCGGGCGGGAGGGCGGTTCATTTCCGCGGTGAAGCGGGCAAAGGCGTCTGCTGTAACCGAAACGTAACTGTATTTTTTCGAATTTCGCTGGAGCCAAAGGCGGTTGACGGGTCAGAACGAAGTATGATGAAACTTGCCGTTCTCAAATCTGTTCTCGTCGCCGGAGCCGTTGTCTTGGCGGGTGGCTCGCTGCAGGCTCAGAAACTGGTCATCAAGGGCTCCGATACCCTTGGCGCCAAACTGGTGCCGACGCTGGCCGAGGAATTCAAGGCGATGAATCCGAATGTGTCCTTTGAGATTGCGGCGGAAGGATCCACGACGGGCCTCTCCGCGATCATTGACGGCACCGCAGGGATTGGCATGTCGAGTCGCGAGGCACGCGCCACGGAGGTTTCGGCGGCGGCGGCCAAGGGGGTCAAGATGACGGCCATTATCGTCTCCTATGACGGTCTCGCTGTGATCGTGAACGAGAAGAGCCCGCTGGTGGGCCTGACCGCCCGACAAGTTGAGCAGATTTTCACGGGCGATGTGACGGATTGGTCGGCGGTGGGTGCCGCGGCCGGGACCATCTCGATCTACACCCGCAACACCTCGTCGGGAACCTACACGGATTTCAAGGATCTGGCGATGAAGCGCCGCGACTACGCGAGATCCTCGCAGAAGATGGCGGGCAACGAGCAGATCGCGGCTGAAGTCGCCAACAACGCGAACGGAATCGGCTACGTCGGCCTCGCCTACATCGGAGCGCCCGGCATCAAAGTTTTGGCGATCAATGGGAGTACGCCGACCAAGGCGGAAGTGCAGGCCAAGAAGTACCCCTACGCCCGGCCGAACTTCTACTACACCAACGGTGATGCTTCGGGTATCGCGGGAGATTTCATCGCCTTTACGCTCAGCGAAAAGGGCCAGAGAATCGTTGAACAGGTTGGATTTGTTCCCGTTCAGTAACAATTTCGCTAGTCATTTTCTTTCATCGATTTGCGTGGGTATTAGTTCTCGCGGTGCCCTTTTGTAACATAAAACAGAGGGATGTTTCTCAAATTCGTCACATGTTTGTCGCGAGTTCGTAACAAATGTTACGGAGTATGAGGCGGTCGTCACGAGGCCCCGGGTCAGCTGGAGCCGCGGTGTCGACACCTCCTCTCCATGTCCACCTCCTCCCTCGCGCGTTGCGCACTCATTGGCGTACTCTTTCTGGGCGCCGTGACCCACCTGGCGGCCCAAGACAGTGGCCCGCTCCTTGACCTGCTGGTTCGAAAGGGGCTGGTTTCCGATCAGGAGGCGGAGGAGCTTCGGGCCGAGTTGCTCAAGGAGTTCGCGGCCAACTCACCGGCGGGCAAGCTTGACCTCTCGTCCCGGGTGCAGCGCATCACTCTCGCGGGAGACGTCCGGGTGCGCTATCTGTACGACAACGAGGTCACGAACTTTTCTCCGGCGAATGTCGGCCGGAACAACGATCGCAGCCGGTACCGCTATCGCGTTCGCTTTGGTCCCACCGTGCTACTGGCCAATAACTGGTCGCTTGGCCTGCGGCTGGAGACGGCCAACGGCGCCACCTCAACCAATGACGACTTCGGATCTCCAGGCTCGACCAACTTCGCCAAGGATGGCAACACGGCGAATATCGGTCAGGCGTTCATCCAGTATTCGGAAACGCAGGCTTTCAGCGGGCGGATTGACCGGTTTGATGTGCGGGTGGGCAAGCATCCGCACCCCTTCTTTTCGGTGGGAGTCAACGGCTTCGTGATGGACACCGACCTCAACTATGAGGGTGTATCCGAGGAGTTGGTCTTCCTCGACGCCGGCGCCCCGGGCTGGAGTCTGTCGCTGCGCGCTGGCCAGGACCTTCTCGCGGCCAACGCTCGCACGACCGACCGTCGGGGCGGTTTCCTCAATGCTCCGTCCGTCATGTGGGTCGCGCAGGTCGAATACGCGAAGGTCACGCTGTTCGAGAACAATCCGTACGGATTCCGCATTGCCCCCATGCTCGTCGCGTTCACGGCGCCCGAGGTCGTGGGCTCGACCGTCCAGAGCGACGTCAACAACTACGACGACCTGCTGAACGTACTCCTGCCTTTCGAATACACGATCCGGGTCAATTCCCAACCCCTCGCGATCTACGGGACCTACGGCTACAACTTCAAGGGGGCGGCGCGCGCTGATCGCTTTTACAGCACAAGTAGCTCGGCGGTGGTGCTGAACGGGCCAAGCGGCAATCCGGCCTCGTACAACCAGATGTTCAACTTCGGCGTCCGCTATGGCGGCGCCCGCAACCCGGGTGATCTGCTGCTGACGGCCGAGTACCGCTACGTGGAACCGGGTGCGTACACGGCAATCCTGCTCGACTCGGACTTTGCGGCCGGACGGACCAATGCTGCGGGCGGCATTTTCTCCGCCAGCTACATGATCACGGATGCGGTCACCGCAACCTCGAGCTACTTCCACGCCGAGAACGTCGACCCGGACAGCCCGGCTACGGTCGGATTCCACCAATCTGACGTAATTCAACTCGACCTGTCTGCACGCTTCTGACCGGCCTTTTTCCCAGTCCTCATCGATCCCATGAAAACGCTCATCGCTTTCCTTTCTGCCGTTGTGCTCGGCTCCTTCGCTTCTGCTCAGAAGCTCGTCATCAAGGGCTCCGACACGCTCGGCGCCAAACTTGTGCCCATGATGGCGGAGGAGTACAAGGCCCGCAATCCCGGCGTCTCCTTTGAAATTGCGGCCGAGGGCTCAACCACGGGAATCGCGGCCATCACCGATGGCACCGCCCAGATCGGCATGTCCTCGCGTCGCGCCCGCCCCACTGAAATCTCGGCCGCGCAGGCCAAGGGGGTGAACATGAAGCCTTTCATCGTGTGCTTCGACGGCATGGCCGTCATCGTGAATGCGAACAGCCCGATTGCGGATCTCACGCCGCGGCAGGTGGAGCAGATCTTTACGGGTGATGTCACGGATTGGTCGGCGGTGGCCGGCCCGGCTGGGACGATCTCGATCTACACCCGCAATACCTCCTCGGGCAGCTATCAGGATTGGAAGGACTTGGCGATGAAGCGCCGTGACTACGCCAAATCCTCGCAGAAGATGGCCGGTAATGAACAGATCGCCGCCGAGGTGGCAAAGAATCCCAATGGCATCGGCTATGTCGGACTTGCTTACGTCAACGCCCCTGGGATCAAAGTGGTCTCAATCTCGGGCTCGCGCCCGGACAAGGAATCCGTGCTCAAGAAGACTTATCCGTACGCGCGTCCGAATTTCTACTACACCAACGGCGAGCCATCCGGCGAGGCCGCCAAGTTCATTGAGTTTACGATGAGCGAGGCGGGGCAGCGGATCGTCGAACAGGTGGGCTTTGTCCCACTCAAGTAACCGCTGATGTAACAATCCTGCGACTGATGGGGGGACCGCTTGACCGTCTCTCAGCAAGCGCCCTTTGTCATGGCCGCGCCCTTGACCTCCTCCGTCATAGTCATGTCATGGAACCCGTGCTGAACGCCGAAGAGCCCAAGCCCTTCGCGATTAAGAAGACGCGTACCCGGTTTTTGGGGCTGACGCTGGACGAGACGATCCAGACGTTTTTTGGCGGCAACGCCTTCGTCGCGGTCATTGTACTGGCGCTGATCACGCTCTTTCTGGTCAAGGAGGGGGCGCAGTTTTTTACCCAGAACCGGGCGAGCATGACGGTTTACCGGCAGGCCGGGCTGGAGTACGTCGATTTGATGCGGCAGCAGGAGGAGGACCACATCGCCCTCACGCGCTACCTGTTCGATGTCCGCATGCAGGCGATCCGCCAGTATACGGACGCCGAGGGCCTTCCCCTGGCGGATGCCAATGCCCGTTTGGTGGCGTTTGATGAATGGTCCGGCCAGTACTCGGATGCGATCGAGCCGGTGCGCGGACTCGTGTCTGAACTCACCGACGTCGCCAGTGCGATCAAGACCAAGTTCACCATTGCCGAGGACAAGGCGATCGAACGCGCGCAGCTGCTGGATGAGGGGAAGACGGAGGAGGCGGCTGCGGTCGTGATCGAGACAGTGGATTTCAAGACGGAGCTGGCCGTGCTGACGGGCACCCTGCCGATGTTCAAGGAGGCGAGTGTCGACTTTGCCGGCCAACTGACTGCTTTGCTGCCCACGGCCCCCGCGTTCTCCGACGCCGTGCTGCAGGCGCGGATGGATCGCTTCGTCGCGTTGACGCGGCAGTACCTTGATGGATTCCCCGAGGTCGTTCGGCGAATGGAGACTTGGGACTTCGAGGAACCGATTCCCTTGGCGCGATCGTTCACGGGTTTCATCTTCGGGCGGCAGTGGCTCACCGCGAGCTTCTGGCAGGACTGGTACGGGGTGATCCCGCTCTTCGTGGGTTCGCTCATGGTCTCGGCGGTGGCGCTCACGCTTGCGATCCCGCTTGGCGTGGGGGCCGCCATCTATGTGAACCAGATTGCCACGGCCCGGGAGCAGCGGCTGATCAAGCCCTGCATCGAGTTCATCGCGGCCATTCCCTCGGTGGTGCTCGGATTCTTCGGGATTGCGGTGCTCGGTGAAGCGCTCCGGGCTCTCTCCCAGTTCGAGAACCTGCACTGGATCCCGGGCTTTCCGATTGCCGAGCGCCTAAACGCCCTGACCGCCGGCTGCCTTCTCGCGCTGATTGCCGTGCCGACGATCTTCACGCTCGCGGAAGATGCGTTGAACAATGTGCCCCGCGCTTTTCGCGAGGCCTCGTTCGCACTGGGGGCCACCCGGCTACAGACGATCGTCAAGATCACGATTCCGGCGTCCCTCTCAGGCATTGTATCGGCCGTTCTGCTGGGTTTCGGCCGGGTGATCGGTGAGACCATGGTCGTGCTGCTCTGTGCAGGTAACCGCATTGCGATTCCCGACTTCACCGCCGGGGTGACGGTCTTTTTCCAACCGGTCCACACGATGACAGGCATCATCGCCCAAGAAATGGGCGAAGTGGTCCGGGGCAGCATTCATTACCGCGCCCTGTTCATGGTGGGTCTGGTTCTCTTTGTGATCGCGCTGCTGATCAACTTCATCGCGCAGAAGATCGTGCGCCGCTACCGCATTTCCATCGGCTGAGTGATGAGCCCATCCAATCCACACATCTTCCAGGCCCAGCCCGGCGGCCAGGCCCGGCGCGAGAAATCCATCTTCTGGATCTTTCGCATCGCGACCTATGTCGTGCTCGCGTGCGGCTTCTTTGTGTTCGGGGATATTATCATCAAGGGGTCGCGCACGGTGTTCCAATCGGAGTTCCCCTTCGTCAATACCACCTTCCTCTTCACCGCCCCGGAGTCACTCTACGTTTTCGAGCACGAGGGCGTGAAGCGGGAGATGGGCGACCGTGAGTTCCGGGCCTTTCGCGAGGCGGAGGAGGCGCGGGCGCGATCCGAGGGGCGGGTGCCGGCGCAGATCCGCGCCCAGAGCTACGTCTACTCCGCCGGTGGCATCTGGCCCTGCATTGTGGGAACCGTGCTCCTGGTAGTCGGGTCCATGACCATCGCCCTTAGTTTGGGCGTCTCGAGTGCGATTTATCTGAATGAGTACGCAAAGGAGGGGCCCGGCGTGCGCTTCATCCGGTTGGCGATCCTCAATCTGGCCGGGGTGCCCTCCATCGTCTTTGGTCTCTTTGGCTTCGGCATGTTTGTGATCTTTTTCGGGTGGAATGTTTCCCTGCTGGCCGGCTGGTTCACGCTGGCGTTCATGGTGCTGCCGGTCGTCATCACCGCCTCCGAAGAGGCCCTCAAGGCCGTGCCGAGGGGCTTCCGCGAAGGGTCGCTCGCCCTCGGTGCCACAAAGTGGCAGACCATCCGCAAGGCGGTGTTGCCCTACGCCCTGCCGGGCATCCTAACTTCGTCAATCCTGGGCATCGCCCGGGTCGCCGGCGAGACGGCGCCCATCATGTTTACCGCGGCCTATGTTGTGCGGGACAAGCTGCCTTGGGACGTGGAGAGTGTGAGCGACTTTTTCTTCCAAGGGGTGATGGCGCTTCCTTACCACATCTACGTCGTGTCCTCGAAGATTCCCCAGAACGAGTACACGGAGCGGGTCCAGTACGGCACCGCCTTTGTCTTTCTGGGGATTGTTGCGCTCATCGCGATGACCTCCATCCTGCTTCGCAACCGACTCCGCAAACGTTACCAATGGTAACCACCCGTACCGCTTCCGTCTCCCTCGCGCCTATGGACTCCACTCCCTCCGCCGCTCCCGCCCGCGCAATCAACGTCCCGCAAAGGAACGAGCCGGCGGGTTCTGCGCGGACGCTGATCGAGATCTCCAACCTCGATTTCTTCTACGGAGCGAAGCAGGCCCTTTTCGATAATACGCTCATGCTCGATGAGAAGCGGGTCACCGCCTTCATCGGGCCCTCAGGCTGCGGCAAGTCGACCCTCCTGCGCTGCCTCAACCGGATGAATGACCTCATCGACGGCACCTCCATCAAGCGGGGAACGATCAAGATTCGTGGCGTGGACATCTACCAGCCGGACGTCGATGTCATCGAGCTGCGCAAGCGGGTGGGCATGGTCTTCCAGAAGTCGAATCCCTTCCCCAAGTCCATTTACGAGAATATCACCTACGGCCTCCGCATCCAGGGCATCCAGAGCAAGTCGCGGCTCGACGAGGTTGTGGAGCGCTCGCTGCGGGGCGCCGCCCTGTGGGACGAGGTCAAGGACCGCCTGCACGAGAGCGGCCTCAGCCTGTCGGGCGGGCAGCAGCAGCGGCTCTGCATCGCGCGGGCGATCGCCGTGGAACCGGAAATCATCCTGATGGACGAGCCTTGCTCGGCCCTTGACCCCATCGCGACCGCGAAGGTCGAGGAGCTGATCCATGAGTTGAAAAAGCAGTTCACCATCATCATCGTCACGCACTCAATGCAGCAGGCGGCGCGCGTCTCCGACAAGACGGCCTTCTTCTATATCGGGAAGTTGGATGAGTATGATGATACCCGGACGATCTTTATGAACCCGAAGAATGCGCAGACCGAAGCTTATGTGTCTGGCCGCTTCGGTTGATTTGGTGTACTGTCGGCTTACTGCAATCCCACCCCGCCATTTTAATCCTACCCCTCCTTTTAAGCACTCCGTCCGTGGCCGCAACGGCTGAGGGCGATCGGCTCGCGAGTGTGACCGTCGGAATTTCCGCATGAAACGCTTTTTTGACAACGAACTCGAAACCTTCAGGTCGCACCTCATGCTCATGGGCGAGTCCTCGATCCGCCAGGTTCGGCTGGCGTTGAAGGCCCTGGTGGATGGAGACGCGGCGCTCGCCGACCAGGTCATTGCGGCTGACGACGAGATTGATCGCCTGGAGATGCAGATCGACAATGAAGCGATTGCCTACATGAACCTGCGGGCGCCTGTCGCCACGGAGCTTCGGCTGGTCATCGTGGGCATGAAGGCGTCGCACGATCTCGAGCGCGTGGGAGACGAGGCCACCAGCATTGCCAAGCGTGCGGTCCGGCTGGCCGCGGAGCCACCGCTGAAGCCCTACGTCGATATTCCCCGCATGGCGAACATCGCGCTC
>CAMAXB010000133.1 GCA_945862035.1 Opitutus sp. GAS368 | reverse complement strand
ATCGGACTGCTGGGTTCGATGGGTCCGGTGAACGTGAGTCGGGTGGGGCGCTTACGGGAGCGTCTTCAGGTAGACGTTGCGGAACTCGATCCGCATGGGCGGACCCTGGTGGATCTGGAGGCCGAGGAGGCCCTCCAGCGCGCGCTTTTCGGGCTCGTCATCGATCAGCAGGTTGATGACGCGGCCGTTGAGGACCTGCATGATCACGTTCTCCTTGGCGATGATGTGGTAGGTGTGCCACTCGCCGGACGGCTTCATGGCCGCGGCCTTGATCGCGTCGAGTTCCCCGGTGCTGCCGATCAGCTTGGCTGCGCCGCCCTCGATGCGACGGGTAATGGTGCCCGGGCGGGACGCAAAGCCGCGACCCCGCTCCTCGTAGAGCAGGCCGGTGTTTTGATGGGTCGGGTCCATGTCGGCCTGGTAGCCGGCGAGAACCCATTTCCCAACTTCGGGCATCTCCTTGCTGCGGTACTGTACGCCGCTGTTGCCTGCTTCGCCGCTGGTGAAGCGGTAGTCGATCTTGAGCTCAAAGTTTTTGAGGATGCCGGCGCGCCAGATGAGGAAGCTGTTCGGCTTGACGACGTTTTCCGGCGTGCTTTGGCCGACGATTGTGCCGTTTTCAACCCGCCACAGGCGCGGATCCCCGTCCCAGTTGGTCAAGGTCTTGCCATCGAAAATCGAGGTAAAGCCCACCAGATCGTCCGGAGCCGGTGGCTGCTGGGCCGGCAGGGTCAGCGAAGAAACAAAGAGGCCGGCGGCGGCCAGGAGGGGTGCGAGGCGCGACAGGTGACGGGGGGACTTCATGAAACGGACGGGGAGGATGGGGTTGGCTGACGGAGGATCTCGGCGCGGCTGCGCTGCAAGTCCTCGGGTTTGATCGGTCCCTGAGGGAACGGGGCGACCCGAGGCAGGGGGAGGGGCGACGAAAGAAACCGGGCGGTTTCGATAGATAATGGCTATTTGGAAAGGTCCCGGCTGGCAAGCGGGTTCACTCGGGGCCGGGTTCGAGCGGTCTTCGTCCGCATTACCCCGTCCGGCACGGTTCGACCCCCTGCCGCGGCAGGAAGGGAACGATCACGGAGAAACGAACGGGTGCCAGCCGGGCCGGGATTTGACGAGCGGGGGGGCCTACTTCCGGCTCTTGCGGGCGGTCTTCGGCTCGATGTTCAGATAGGTCTTCGAGAGCATCTGGCTTTCGTAGAACTCGACCAGACGGACGCCTTCACGTGGCTTGACCAAGTCCTTCCGGGTGGCGGCGTCGATCTGGGCCTTCATGCGGCGGCAGAGTTCCTCCCATTGGTACTGCACCCCCTCGATCACGTCGGAAATCCGGCTGCCGCTCAGGGCCTCCTCGATGTAGAAGCCATCGGGCTCGTCGGGCTCAAGGAAGACGTGCACCTCGTTCACGCGGCCGAACAGATTGTGCAGGTCGCCCATGATGTCCTGGTAGGCGCCGGTCAGGTAGATGCCGAGGTAGTAGGGCTTGGCGTTGAGCGGGTGGACGGCGAGGTAGTCCTTGGTGTCCTGGAGGTCGACGAAGCTGCTGACCTTGCCATCGGAGTCGCAGGTGATGTCGGCGAGGATCGCATTGACGGTCGGGCGCTCCTTGAGCCGGTGCAGCGGCGTGATGGGGAAAAGCTGCTTGAGGGCCCAGTGGTCGAGCAGGGACTGAAAGACGGAAAAATTACAGACGTACTGATCGGCGAGGAGCCGGTTAAGGTCGTGAAGTTCTTCCGGCACGTAGCCGGCGTCGCGGCACTCCTTGGCGAGCTGCTCGCAGATCTGCCAGAAGATGGACTCGGCGGCCGCACGGTTCTCGAGGTCGAGGTAGCCGAGATTGAAGAGAGAGAAGGACTCCTCCTTCTTCTGCATCGCGTCGTGAAACCGCTCAAGGCGGCCGAGCTTGGCCTTGTTCTTGTGCATCTGCTCGAGGTCGATCACGACCTGATGCTTGACCTTGGGCTGATGCTGGACGCCGAGCGTCTCCCGCTTGTTGATGCGCTCGAACACCTCGACCACGAGCATGGAGTGGGGCGCGACCACCGCGCGGCCGGACTCGCTGACGATGTCAGGGACGGCGACATGGGAGGCTTTGCAGATGTCGCGGATGTTGGCCACAACATCGCGAGCGTACTCCGCCATGGTGTAATTCATCGAACTCTCGAAATTCGTGCGGGAGCCGTCGTAGTCGATCCCGAGGCCTCCGCCCACGTCGAGGTAGCCCATCGGGAACCCCATTTTGGCGAGCTGGCAGTAGAAGCGGGTCGCTTCGATGACCGCGTTCTTGATCGTGATGATGTTGGGAACTTGGGAGCCGATGTGAAAGTGGACCAAGCGCAGGCAGGACCCGAGCTTGGCGGCGCGCAGTTTTTCGCAGGCGAAGAGAATCTCGGCGGTGTTGAGCCCGAACTTGGCGTTGTCGCCGGTCGACATCGCCCACTTGCCCTCGCCGCGGGTGAGGAGCTTGGCGCGGAAGCCGATCATCGGCTTCACGCCCGTCTCGGCGGAGACCTTGATGATGTCGTCCACCTCGGCGAGCTGCTCGACGACCAGGATGATCTTCTTGCCGATCTTTCGACCGAGCAGAGCCAGACGGATGTAATCGTGATCCTTGTAACCGTTGCAGATGATGAGCCGGTTGGCGCCCTCGTGCATGGCGAGAGCGATCATCAGCTCCGGCTTGGAGCCGGCCTCGAGGCCGTAGGTGTAATCCTTGCCGGCGGTGACGATCTCGTCGACGACCTCGCGCAGCTGGTTGACCTTGATCGGGAAGACGCCCCGGTAGGAACCCTTGTACCCCTCGTCCTTGATTGCCTGGTGAAAGACTTGGTTGAGTTGGATGACGCGGTGCCGGAGCAGGTCCTGGAAGCGGATGACCAGCGGCGCCTTCAGGCCCATGCCTAGCGCCTCGTCAACGACGTCCATGATGCGGATCGACCGGCCGTCGGCCAGGGGCTGGACGTTCACAAACCCGTCGGAGTCGACACCGAAGTGTCCCGCGCCCCAGCGCTTGAACCCATAGAGTTCTTCAGACTTTGCGGCTGACCAAGAGGAGGCGGATTTGCTTTTCAAAGCGGGTGGGGAGGCGGCGGGGTTATGGCTTGCTTTTTGAGTGGCGGATTGGGTTGATGGGAGTTTCTTTTTCAAAAACCTCAACAAGCAATTACGAAAATGGTTCACCTTGCCGTCATTCAGACCCTCTTCGCCCAACAGTCGTCTCCGCCTCCAGGTGCCGGCATGACGCAGGTGCTTTTCCTCGGATTGATGTTCGCTGCCATGTACTTCCTGATGATTGCGCCCCAGCGCAAGAAACAGAAGGAGCACGAAAAGATGCTTAAAGCGATCGGCCCCGGTGACGAAATTGTGACGGCTGGGGGCGTATTCGGCCAGGTCGTCAGCGTGAAAGAAGACCGCCTGGTCGTGAGGATCGCTGAAAACACCCGGGTTGAGCTGGGCCGATCCTTCGTCTCCACCGTGGCCAAGAAGGCCGATGGCGAGAAGAAGTAGCCCCGCGTTTCCTTTCAACCCCGTTCCCGCCGAATCTGCGTGTTCGTTTGAACCGCGGTCGGCCCTGCGCTCCGGCGCCCTGCTCCTTTAACCCACGTCAACATGCTTAAACGCAACCTTTGGAAGATGACCCTCAGCCTGGCCATTGTGGTCTGGGCGCTGGCGTCCCTTCTCCCCCTGCAAGACCGTCCGTTTGCCGACTACGTCAAGACCGAGGTCGGCGCCAAGCCGGCTGAGTTCGCCGAGCTGATGAAGGAGGCCAGTGACCGCACCTCCTCCGGTCGTGCGCCCAGCGTCTTCATGGCGCTCAAGCAGATCGGCCAGGAGCGAAAGATCGACCTGGCCCAGTATTTTCCCGAGATCCAGCTCGAGAGCTCCCTCCGCAATGTCGAGCGTCGCAACGCGATCCTCCTCGATCACCTGCTCAAGCAGTCCAAGGGCCGCCTGCAACTCGGCCTCGATCTCAAGGGCGGCGTTGCCTTCACCCTCGAGGTGGATGAGCAGGCCATGGCGGGCGAGACGGTCGAGTCGCGTCAGGAAAAGTTGGCCAAGGCCATTGAAATCATCGGCAACCGCATCAACGGGCTCGGCGTGGCCGAGCCTCTGATCCGCCCCGTCGGAGAAAACCGCATCGAGGTCCAGCTGCCCGGCGTCAACACCCGCGACAACCCCGAGGTGGTTGACAGTGTCAAGAAACCCGCCCGTCTGGACTTCCGGCTCGTCCACCCCACGCTTTCTCCCGCCGACGTCGGTCCGGGTCAGGTCCCGCCGAGCTACGAGACGATGCTGCTCGAGAGCGAAAACCGGAATGGCGAAGTCTTCGCGCAGGAGCTCTTCGTCAAGCGCATCCCGGAAATGACGGGTGAGGGGATCTCCGACTCCTATCCGGTCATGGACGAGTACGGCCGCTTCAAGATCATCCTCCAGTTCACCAGCGAGGGCTCCGCCCGCTTTGCCGAGGTCACCCGCACCATCGCCGATGAAAACCGCCGCAATCAGCGCGTTGGCCAGCTGGCCATCGTTCTCGATGGCAAACTTTATTCCGCCCCTACCGTCCAGCAGGAGATCAACAGTGACTCCGCCGAGATCAGCGGCTCCTTCTCGCAGCGCGAGGCGTTCGAGCTCGCCAACGTGCTCAACAACCCCCTCGACCTGCCCCTGCGCATCCAGGAGCAGTACGAGATCGGCCCGTCGCTCGCCGCCGATTCGGTCGCCAGCGGTCGACTCGCCTTCATGATCGGTACCGCGCTCACGGCGGCCTTCATCGTGCTGTTCTACACGACCGGCGGCCTGCTGGCCGTCATCGCCATGGCGGCCAACGTCCTCGTGATTCTCGGCGTCATGGCCAGCATCGGGGCGACGCTCTCCATGCCGGGCATCGCCGGCATCGTGCTGACGATCGGCATGTCGGTGGACTCGAACATCCTGATTTTCGAGCGCATGCGCGAGGAGCTCAAGCTGGGCAAATCCCTGCCGACGGCCCTTGAGGCCGGCTTCGACAAGGCCTTCTCTGCCATTCTCGACGGTAATCTCACCACCCTCATCGTGGCGAGTATCATGATCGCACTCGGTACCGGCCCCGTGAAGGGCTTCGGCGTCACGCTTGCGATCGGTATCTTCTCCACGATGTTCGCCGCGTTGGTCATCAGCCGCTTGCTGCTTGACTGGATGATCAATGGCGTCGGCGTGCAGAAGATCCGGATGTTCTCCATCCTGAACAACACGAGCTACGACTTCCTGAAGTACGCCAAGCCGGCATTCATCGCCTCCTGGCTGATTGTCGCGGTCGGCGTGGGTGCCATCATTTACAAGGGCAAGGACATTTACGGTCTCGACTTTACGGGCGGCGACCAGGTCTCGCTCACCTTCACCTCCAAGCTGGATCTGGCTGAGGTACGCACCGTTGCCGCGGCGGCCGGTGTCACCGACCTCAGCATTGCGTACACCCAGCAGATCGGCAGCTCCCAGGAAGTGCTTCGGATCACCACCCCGTTCGACCGGGGGCAGGCGCTGGTCGAGGCGCTGCAGGCCGCCCACCCCGAAGCGGGTCTCACCCTCGTGGGTGGCTCGCGCATCGGGCCCAGTGTGGGCGCAGAAATCCAGGCCAATGCCGGCTGGGCCATCTTCTGGTCCCTCGTGCTGATTCTGATCTACGTCGCCTTCCGCTTTGAGATGGGCTACGGAATAGGCGCGGTGGTCTCGACCGTCCATGACGTGGTCATGACGGTCGGCATTTTCGTGCTTTTCGACCGACAGTTCAACGCCTCGATGGTGGCGGCCATCCTCCTCATCGTGGGTTACTCGATCAACGACACGATCGTGGTATTCGACCGCATCCGCGAGGAGTTGAAGCTCAACCCCACCGGCACGCTGAGGGACATCATCAACCGCTCGCTGAACCTGACGCTCTCGCGCACGATCATCACCGGCGGCACGACCTTCCTCACGGCCATCGTCCTTTGCTCCGTGGCGGGTGGAGAGGTCAACGACCTCGCCTTCACGCTCATCATTGGTGTCCTCACCGGCACGTTCTCCTCGCTCTTCATCGCCAGCCCGGTGTTCTACTGGTGGCACAAGGGCGACCGCAAGCACGTCGAGAAGCACCATGATGTGGCCCCCACCTACGAGTGGACCGGCTCCAGCAAAGCGTCGCAGTGATTCCCCTCGCACGGCACGGAGATGCGCTGGACCTATACGCCGCTTCCGGCCGATGAGGTCGAAGCGCTGAGCCGCCGCGCCGGGGTCTCCCCGGTGCTGGCGGAGCTCCTGCTCCGCGCCGGCCAGACCGATCCCGAGGCGGCGCAGCGCTTTCTCCGGCCCGCTCTGGCGGAACTCAACGATCCCTTCCTGCTCGTCAACCTCGAGCGGGCGGTCATCCGGCTGCGCGAGGCCATCAATGGCCGGCAGGACATCGTGGTCTTGGGAGATTACGATGTGGACGGAGTCAGCAGCACCGCGCTCCTGGTCAGCATCCTGCGCCGGTTCGGGCTCAACCCGCGGTTCATCGTTCCCCGCCGCATGGAGGATGGGTACGGCCTGTCGCGCAGCGCGATCGATCGCGCGATGGAGCAGGGGCGGCCGCACTTGTTCATCGCCCTCGACTGCGGAACCAACTCCCACGCCGAGGTCGCCTACCTGAAAGGGATGGGCGTGGATGTGATGGTCATCGATCATCATCGCTCCAAGGAAGCCCCCTTGGTCGACGGCATCCTGATCAATCCCCATGTCCACTCGGACGACAATGATGGGGCCTGGCGCAATCTCTGCACGGTCGGGCTGGTCTTCAAGCTGGTCCACGGCCTGGTCAAACAGCTGCGAACCGATAATCATCCCGTCGCCTTCCGCATCAAGCTGCGCGATTATCTGGACCTGGTCGCGATGGGCACGGTAGCCGATCTGGTTCCCCTGACCGGGGAGAACCGGATCCTTGCGCGCTACGGCCTGCGCATCCTGCAGAGTGCTGAACGGCCCGGGGTGCGGGCCCTGCTGCAGGTGGCGGGAGTACGCCCGGAGCAGGACCTCATGCCGGTCGATATCTCGTTCCGGCTCGGCCCGCGCATCAACGCGAGCGGGCGGCTGGCGGATGCCGCGCTTTCGGTGGAGCTTTTACTGAGCGACGATACGCTGTTCTGCGAGAGCACGGCGCGTCAGCTCGACGCGTTCAATCGTGAACGGCAGGACATCGAGCGTCAGATCACCGATGAGGCTGAGCGCCTGATCGAGTCCCGTTTTTCCGATTGGCCCGGGATTGTCTTGTTCGGGGACAACTGGCACCCCGGCGTGGTGGGCATCGTGGCGGGGCGCGTGACCCGCAAGTACAACCGTCCCTGCGTGGTATTGGGGAACGAGGGTGACATGGCGAAGGGTTCGGGCCGCAGCATCGATGGGATCAATCTGGTGGACGTGCTTGGAACCTGTTGCGAGCACCTGACAAGTTGGGGTGGGCACCCCATGGCCGTGGGCGTGGCCCTGCCAAAGCTTCATCTGGAGAGCTTCCGCGAACGCTTTGCCGAGGCGGTGCGGGCGCATGCCGGGGGCGGGTTGGTGGAGGCGGAGCTGGCGATTGCCGCCTGGCTCACCAGCGACGAGCTGCGTGAGCGCCTGATGGAGGATCTGGAGGCCCTGCACCCCTTCGGGCAGGGCAATCCCGAGCCCGTTTTCGGGGTGCGCGGGATCGTGCTCCGCCAGCGCCCTGAAGTATTTAAGCAAACCCACTTCCGCTTTCACTTGGATGACCCTCGCGGCCGCCGCCTCTTCGGCGTGGCGTGGAAGCTGGCCCACCGCCTGCCGCCCGCGGGCCAGCCGGTGGACCTCGCAGTCAAACTGACGTGGAACCATTTCAATGACCGCAAGCTCCTGCAATTGGAGCTGATCGACTGGCGCCCGACTCAGGCCGCCTGAGACTGATCGGAGGGCCGTGGGACGGTGCCAGAGCGCAGAGCGGAGTGAACGGAGCTGTACAGGGCTGACCGGCCGCCTCGCCGCAGGGCAAGAGCGAGGTTACGTGGGACGGGGCAGATTTCGCATCCAAGGCCTGGCCCGGAACGAGAAGCGTGTCGCCTCGGAACAACCAGGCGGGGTGGGGGCGGGCGGAACCTCCAGAAAGTCCCGCTTGCACTCAGCCGGAAATGCCTGCTTTTTTCTC
>CAMAXB010000132.1 GCA_945862035.1 Opitutus sp. GAS368 | reverse complement strand
AAACGCGCGCCGATGCCGAGCGTGCTCTGGCCAAGCTTCTGTGCGGCGGTCGGGAAGATCGTCGAGGCCGGGTTGTGCTCCTGAATCAGGTTTTTTAGCGCGATGAGGTTCTTGAAGGTCGCAGGAAACACCTGCGCACCCCCGGCGAGCGCCACCCCTTCCACCAATGTCGAAGGCACCGTCGCGCCGGCGCGGAGTTCCAGCCGCCAGGCGCAATCGCCCGTCAGGGTGTGCTCCAGCAGAGTCCAGCTGCCGGCCTTCGTCTCGAAGGCGCTCTTGGTCCACGTCTTGACCGCTTCGCCGGCACTGAGCACGGCGCGCAGGGCGGGCCAATCGAGGCAGAAGTCCGGGCTGACGCAGGGGTTCGAGGCGATGCGCAGACCGTTCTCGAGCAGGAAGCGATTGATGGGGCTCTGGTTCATGGGAGGCCGGATTCGAACATCCTGCCGCAACGGCGGCGAGCCGGGAGTTTACGAACCGCCTGCCGCCGGTTCACCCATGAAATTCAGCGCTGACTATCCTGCTCAATCAGGACGACCGACCCGCCGCGAAACACCACGCGAAAGACATCACGCTCCCGGCGGGTAGGCGAGTTGAGGTAGTACGAATAGCGGTAAAGTGGATCGCGCAGGCCGCCGTAGCGGTGGTACCAGCCGCGGTAAAGCGGCGCGCCGTCCAGCGTTTCGTAATTGGTGTAACTCCACGCCTCGCCGTCTCCCGTGGCATCCTTGCGAACCGCCATGCGATCCGGATCACCCAGCGCGAGCCGGACCAGTTCCGGAGTGAAACCGATGGCGATTTTTCCCTCCCGGATGAGTTGCTGCTGATCGGGCGAGAGCGTGGCGAAATAGCCGGCGTTGCGCCGGATGCGCGCCTCCGGCGTGGAGCAGGCCGCGAGCAGGCCAATGCCACCCATACTCAAAGCGAGACGAAGCAAGTGCGCGGATTTCATAACAGAGAGGATCTGTGGGGTTAGACTCGCAAAGCCGGTCCGGTTTCCTTCTTTTCTCATTCTTTGTGAAATACCTTCTTCTTTGGGATATCGACGGGACCCTGCTCGCTTCCGGCGGCTCCGGCATGCGGGCCCTCCGCATCTCGCTCAATCACGGCTTCGGCGTTGATGGATCGCTCGATGACATCGACTGGTCGGGGCGGACGGATCGCTTCATCCTGCGCCAGATTCTTGAGAAGTTCAGCCTGCCGACCACCCAGGACAACTTTGATCGGCTGCTGGACGGCTACATCGCCCTGCTGCCCGAGGAACTGAGTCGGAGCGCGCGGATTCTCCCCGGCGTCCAAGGCTTGCTCGACACGGCCGCCGCCCGGGCTGATGTGTCGCAGGGATTGCTTACGGGCAACATTGATCGGGGCGCGAAGGCGAAGCTCATTCACCACGGTCTGTGGGATTACTTCCCCTTCGGCGCCTTCGCCAACGACAGTGAACTGCGCAACGATCTCGGGCCCTTTGCCCTCCGGCGGGCCGCGGCGCACACGGGAGTCAGGTTCTCGCCGGAGCAGGTCTGGATCATCGGCGACACTCCGCACGACATCGAGTGCGGCAAGGTCATCGGGGCGCGCACAATGGCGGTGGCCACCGGACGTCACCCGATCGAGGAATTGATCAGCCATGCGCCGACCGTCGCCTTCCGGGATCTGGCCGACGCCGACCTCTTCTGGCAGGCAATCGAGAGCTGATTGAGGTGGCCGGGGTCGCGGACCCCAGTGCCTTGGATCGAGGAGTCCCGGACCGGGGTCAACGACCCCGGCTACACCGAATCGCTATCGGCTCTCGACCTGCTCGACCGCTGAAACCTGACCACGTTGGTCAAAAACCAAACGCGTTTTTTCATCGTCGTAGGCACGGCCGCCCGTGCTGACTCCCAGCCCCGTGCCCACGCGCGTTGATCCGCCACCGCCGCCCACGCCGATCCCGAGGGCGACACTGAAACGCGGACCCTTGTCGCGATAGGACCACACTTCGGAGGTGCCGTCAGGCGTGGTGCGCGAGGCCACGCGATCGGGCTGACCGAGGGCCATGCGGACCTGCTCAGGGGTGAAGCCCACGTCGACCTGGCCCGACGCGATCCTTTCCTGCACCTCCATCGGGTAGGAATGGTAGACATCGCGCGCCGCCTGAATACGCGACGATGGCGTCGACGCACAGCCCGCGGCCGCTAGAAGCAGCAGGCCTGCAAGCACCAGCAAAATTGGATTCATCCCCCTGATGACCCGTGACTGCGCTGAGGGTTCAAATGAACTCAATCCCGTCGGCACATGAGCAGGGGACCTCCATCCAGATCTACCTCTCAACCACAGATGAACACAGATTCACACAGATCGCCGAAATCAGATTCAGTCGGCGGCCCATGGCTCAATGCCGCTGCCAAAATCTCCGAATATTTGTGGTCATCTGTGGTTAAAGCGGACTGAAGTCCGAGGGACGGCCTGCCTCCGTTTTGATTTTCCCTTCCGCTTCGGAATATGCCGTAATCCAGTCTACATCGCTTCATGAAGACCTTCACGATCGCCATCGGATCCGACCACGCCGGTTTTGCCTACAAGGCGAAGATCACGGAAATGCTGCTCGCCGCAGGCCACACGGTCCGCGACCTGGGCACTTACTCGGAGGCGTCTTGCGACTATCCCGATTTTATCCGCCCGGTCGCGGAAGCGGTCGCCCGCGGAGAGTTCGAGCGAGGCATTGTGCTCGGGGGCTCCGGCAACGGCGAGGCGATCGTGGCCAACCGCGTCCGCGGCGTGCGCTGCGGGCTCTGTTGGAATGAGCAGATCGCAATCTGGAACCGGTCACACAACGACGGCAATGTCCTCTCACTCGGCCAGCGCACCGTCTCCGAGCAGGAGGCCCTCAAGATCGTGCAGGTCTGGCTCGCCACCGAGTTCGAAGGCGGCCGCCACCTCCCCCGCATCCAAAAGATCGACGCGGTCTGAGCGCGGCCCGGACTGTAGCCGGGGTCGCTGACCCCGGTCTGAAAACGGCGGTTGCGGACGTCCCAAGCAGCGGAGTCAGCGACCCCCGCTATGACGATCCCCTTTAATCCAATGGTTTGTGATTTCCAGGGCTAGCTCCTTTGACCGCGAAGCAATTATCGCTGCACGTTTGAAGCATCAGGGAAACCCCCGCTTCCGTCACGCCAGCTGAGGCCAACGCCTCCCCAGGACGAAGCACAGCACGCCGCGATTGAAGCCGCCCTGCCCAGGCTCAACGACGAAGGCTAA
Source organism: Opitutus sp. GAS368 (assembly GCA_945862035.1). Taxonomy (GTDB): domain Bacteria; phylum Verrucomicrobiota; class Verrucomicrobiia; order Opitutales; family Opitutaceae; genus CAMAXB01. The sequence goes on along the minus strand of CAMAXB010000132.1, from coordinate 5,057 downwards.
CTGGAAAATGGGACTGATGGGACCGATCCGTCCCATCGGTCCCATCAGTCCCATCAAACCATCCTCCTCCATGTCCCTCGCCTACCACCACGTCTACGAACCCGGCACCGATCCCTCCGCTCCTCCGCTGCTCCTCCTCCACGGCACGGGCGGCGACGAGTACGACCTGATTCCGCTCGCGCGGAGGCTGTCGCCGGGCTCTGCCGTGCTCAGTCCGCGCGGTGACGTGCTTGAACACGGTTCGCCGCGATTCTTTCGCCGCTTTGCCGAGGGCGTGTTTGATCTCGACGACGTGCGCAAGCGCACGCACAGCCTCGCGGAATTCCTGGCCGCGGCCGGCCAGCAGTACGGATTCGATCCTCGCCGCCTGACCGCGGTCGGATTCTCCAACGGCGCCAATATCGCGGCCTCGCTGCTCCTGCTGCGTCCGGAGTCGCTTGGAGACGCCATCCTGCTCCGCGCGATGGTCGTGCTCGACCAACCCGCCGCCGCGGGTTCGCTCACCGGCCGGCGCGTGCTGCTCGCCAATGGCCAGGAGGATCCGATCGTGCCCCTCGACCACCCGGCCCGGCTGGCGGGATTGCTCGAGGCCGGGAACGCCGCCACCACCCGGCATCTCGCGCCCGCGGGCCACGGTCTCGCCTCGGGAGATCTGGCGGCCGCTACCGCGTTTCTCGCCCGGTAGCATCAGTCAAGGCCCGCAAAGTTCAGTCGTCATTGGACTTTGCCCGCGGGCTGCCCATCCTCGACCCATGACCATGGAATACCGCCAGCTCGGCCGGTCCGGACTAAAAGTCAGCGCCCTCTCATTCGGCGCTTGGGTGACTTTCGGAAAACAAATCGGCGACCTGGTCGCGGAGAAGCTGATGCACACCGCGTATGACGCCGGTGTAAACTTCTTCGACAACGCGGAAGTCTACGCCGATGGCCGGGCCGAGATCGTGATGGGCGACATCCTCAAGCGCAGCGGCTGGCGCCGTAGCAGCTACCTCGTCTCGAGCAAGGCCTACTTCGGCTGGGAGGACGATAAGCCCAACCAGACCGGACTCTCGCGCAAGCATCTGTACGAGGCCTGCCATGACGCACTGCGTCGCCTGCAGCTCGACTATCTCGATCTTTTCTTCTGCCACCGGCCCGATGCAGAGACGCCCGTCGAGGAAACCTGCCGCGCGATGCACGACCTGATTGTGCAGGGCAAGGTGCTCTACTGGGGCACGAGCGAGTGGAACGCCGACCAGATCAAGGCGGCCTATGAGGTCTGTGACCGCCTCGGTCTTCATGCGCCACAAATGGAGCAGCCCCAGTACAACCTGTTCCATCGCTCGCGGGTAGAGCAAAACCTCGCCCCGCTCTGCAAGTCCCGTGGCTTGGGCACGACGATCTGGTCCCCCCTCGCCAGCGGTCTGCTCACCGGCAAATACAACGCGGGGATCCCCCAGGACTCCCGCCTCGATCTGCCCGGCATGGAGTGGCTCAAGGGCATGGTCCTCGGCGCCGACGCGCCCAAGCGCTTCGCGGCCATCAATGAATTGGCCGCAATCGCCAAGGAACTCGACACCACCCTGCCCCGCCTCGCTCTCGCTTGGTGCGCCCGTAACCCGCACGTGAGTACCGTCATTCTGGGCGCCACCCGGCCGGAGCAGCTCACCGAAAATTTTGGCGCGCTCGAAATCGTTCCGCGCCTCACGCCGGACCTTCTCCGTCGCATCGATTCCATCACCAAACCCGTCGCCGCATGAAAATCACCTTCTACGGACACTCCTGCTTCCTGCTCGAAATCGGTTCGCACCGGATGATCATCGACCCATTTCTCACCGGCAACCCGGAAGCATCGATCGCCGCCAAGGACGTCCGCGCGGACCACGTGCTGGTCACGCACGGCCACGAGGACCACACCTGCGACGTGCTCGAAATCGCCAAGGCCAATGACGCAACTGTCATCGCCAACTACGAGATTGCCGAGTACTTCGGCGCCAAGGGCGCCAGGTCGCATGGCCTGAATCCCGGCGGGGGCTTCAGCTTTCCCTTCGGTCGGGTGAAACTCACCATCGCCCATCACAGTTCGAGTCTGAACGCAGGCCTCAACCCCGTCTTCTTGGGTTCGCCCTGCGGCATCTTCATCGAGGCCGAGGGCAAAAGAGTTTATCATGCCGGCGACACCGCCTTGTTCATGGACATGCAGCTGATCGGTCGCGCCGGGCTGGACGTGGCCATGCTGCCCATCGGGGACAATTACACCATGGGCCCCGAAGACGCTCTCGATGCCCTCGATTTCCTCAAACCGAAGGTCGCGGTGCCGATGCACTTCAATACCTGGCCACCGATTGCGCAGGACGCCGCCGCCTTTGCCAGCGCAGCCGCGAAACGCGGGCACAAGGTCGAGGTCCTCAAACCCGGCGCCAGCCTGACCCTGTAGATTAAGGGGTTCCGAACGGGAACGCCCGCGAACCACGCGAATCTGCACGAATCAGAGGACTCCGAGCCCAACCTGTTCGGGCCCGTGGGAGCGCTGGCTTCCATCCCGGTGTCCTGATTCGAGCTGATTCGCGCGATTCGCGGGCAATCGATCGATTCAACCTGGACTCCGTCGAGCGACTTTTTGGTGGGCGAATCTATCGCTTGCCCGCGCCTCCCCCCGACCCCAACGTCAGGACTTGGACATGGCCTTCCCCTCCCTCCCTGAAATCCTCGCCCCGCGCGACCTTCGCCGCACCGACCTGGAGCAGAGTTCCGGCGACGCCCTCCTGCGCATCTATGCCTGGATGCAGCTCGCGCGCAGCGCCGACAACCGCATCCTCGATCTCTTCCGCCAGGGACTGATCAAGGGCACAGTCACCGGCGGCCAGGGCAATGAGGGGCTGATCGTCCCACTCACGCTCCTCGCCGACAAGGCGATCGACGTGATCTCGTTTTCGCACCGTGGATTGGGCGGACACCTGCTCTGGAGCGGGCACCTCTGCGAACACCTAAACCAGTACTTCGCCAACGTGGAGAGTCCGACGCTCGCGCGTGAAGGGAACATCCACCACGGCGACCCCGCCAACCGGTCGCTGCCGATGATCAGTCATCTCGGCGCGATGCTCTCGAATGTCGCCGGGATGACCGATTCGCAGCGGCGCCTGGGCCGGCCGGCCGTCGGCTTCGCCTTCTTTGGCGACGGCGGCTCCAGCACCGGTGACATTCACGAAACGCTCAATCTGGCCTCCCTGCTCTCCCTGCCCGTCGTCTTCGTCATCGAGAACAATGGCTACGCCTATTCCACCCCGACGACCGAGCAGTTCGCCCCGGGCACCGAACTTTGGCGTCGAGCCGCCGGTTACGGGATGGAAGGGGTCTCAATTGACTGCACCGCTGACATCGAGGCGGCCACGCTCGCCCTATCCTCCGTGATCGATCGGGTCCGGGCGACCTCGCGCCCCGTGCTGCTCGAGGCGAAAGTCCTGCGTCTGCGCGGCCACGCCGCCTACGACACCTGCGACTACCTCAAGCCCGGCGAAAGCGAAAAATTCTTTGCCGCCGATCCTCTGCCCAGACTACGCGCCCGGCTTTTGGCCGGTGGCCAGACCGCCGCAGTCGAGAAGATTGAGGCGGAACTGACCGCCTTCGTCGAAGCCTGCGTGCAGGTCTCCCTCGCGGTGCCACGGCCGGATCCTGCCAATCTTCAGGCGGGGGTCTTCGCACCGGAGGCGCCCGCCCTGCCGTGGAAGCCGGCGACCGGCGCATCCCGACCCGAGACTATGACGATGGCGCAGGCCCTCAACCTCGCTTTGCGCAAGATTCTCAGTGAACGGCCCGAGTCGGTCCTCCTCGGTCAGGACATCGGCGTCTACGGCGGCGCCTTCAAGGTGAGCGAAGGCCTGCTCGCCGATTTCGGCCGCACCCGCGTGTTTAACACTCCGCTCGCGGAGAGCGCCTGCACCGGCTACGCCATCGGCCTTTCGTTGAACGGCCATCGCGCCATCGAGGAGTTTCAGTTCGCCGACTTTGTCACGGAGGCGGCGACCCAGATCACCCTCAACGCCGCGACGTACTTCTTCCGCTCCGGCGCCAAGGTCCCGATCGTGTTTCGCCTACCGACCGGAGGCGGCCTCACTTTCGGCTCCTTTCACTCGCAGGAGCTCGACTCCTTCCTCTTGGCCATGCCCGGACTCAAGGCGCTTTACCCTTCGACCCCGCAGGATGCGTTCAATGCGCTGCTGGCGGCCTATGAGGACGACAATCCCGTCCTGCTCTTCGAGCACAAGGCGCTCTACCGCCGCGGCAAGCATCGCGTCACGTGGGATCCCGCGTACCGCGAGATCTGGCAGCCCCGCCACGTCCGGGCGGGTGATTACGCGACCTTTGTCACGTACGGCGACATGGTCCAGCTCGCGGAGGAAGCCGCGATATACTTCGAGTCCGAATACGGTCACGGGTTCGACCTCTATGACCTCCGCGCCCTGTCGCCCCTGCGCCTCGACGTCATCAAGGCCTCACTGGACCGCACGCACCGCCTGATCGTCCTGCACGAGGGCCGGCGCACCCATGGCTTCGGTGCCGAGTTGGTTGCCCGCCTGACCGAGGAACATTTCTTCTCGCTCGAGGCCCCGCCCCTGCGCATCGGCTCCCTCGACCTGCCGGTACCCTTCGCCCCCGAGCTCGAGCAGGCCTTTCGCCCGACCAGGGCCAAGCTGATCGAGTCGATCGCGGCGTGGATCGGGTGAGGTGATTTTTGAATTTGGATTTTCGATTTTCGATTCCATCCAACCGCCGCTCATCTCCATGTCCGACCAATCGAAATTCGAAAATCAAAATTCGAAAATTCCGCCCGCCTCCTGGGCGGCCGTGCGCCTGTTTGCGATGGACGTCGACGGGATCCTCACCGACGGGACCATTCACATCTCGTCCGACGGCACGGAGACCAAGGTCTTTTCGATTCTCGACGGTATGGGGCTGGTGCGCCTCCGCCAGGCCGGAATCATTGTGGCATGGATCAGTGGACGCGCCTCGGGCGCCACCACCGTCCGGGCCAGCGAGCTCAAGATCCCCCACGTGATCCAGGGCCGCACCGACAAGGT
>CAMAXB010000131.1 GCA_945862035.1 Opitutus sp. GAS368 | reverse complement strand
TCATCGCCGGCGAGATCGAGTACCGCGCGGTCCGTCGCCGCGAGCGGGAAGAGGCCCATTGGCAGCGCATTCTGATCGAGTTTTACGGTCACGCGCCAGGCACGGCCCCACCTGAGCCGCTGGTGGAGCGCTGATCATGACGCCTGACTACGCTTCACCCCATCCGGTGGTGTCCAATCAGCGCAGGGTGGTGCTCGCGCTTCTTCATGCGCTCCGGCCGCACCTGCGCGGGGATCGCAGCCTGCCCACGCGGATCGAGAGCCTGATCAAGGCGGATCGACGCTTCGGCTCGCGGGACCGTCGTCTGTATCGGGAACTTCTCTACACCGCGGTGCGCTATCTGCCCTGGATTGAAGGTCGCACGGACGACGAGGCGATCGGGCTGATCGGCCACCTGGCGGCAGAGCTCCCGGCCACCCACGGATTCCGGGCCGCCTTTGGTGCCGGCCCCCTCCCCGACGGGCTTGATCCTGACGAACTCCTGCCCGCCTGGCTGCGGGCGGAGTGCCCGGCCGCGTTCGAACCCGCGGTCCGCACGGCGCTTTGTGCGCGGGCACCGCTCTGGCTGCGCCTCCAGGTCGATGATCCCGCGCCGGTGGCGGCGGAGTTCGCCAGCCTCGGATGGACGTATACGCCCTCACCCCTACGCCCGGATGCCTGGGCCGTGGACGGTGATCGCGACCTGACGCGCACCGACGCCTTTGCCCATGGGCTGATCGAGGTGCAGGACCTCGGCTCCCAACTGATTCTCGACACTTTGGCGCTGGAGCCCGGCGGCCACTGGCTCGATGCCTGCGCCGGAGCCGGCGGCAAGACACTGCAGCTCGCCCGTCTGCTCGGCCCAGCGGGTCGCGTGACGGCCCACGACGTGCGCCCGGGCGCTTTGGCCGAGCTGGAGGTCCGCGCCCACCGCGCGGGACTCCGATCCATCGTCATCAGCCGAACCGCGCCAACCGGCCTCTTCGACGGCGTGCTCGTTGACGCCCCCTGCTCGGGCACGGGTACCTGGCGCCGGTCACCCCACCTCAAGTGGAACACAACGCCCGAGCACGTGGCGCGCTCCGCCCGGCTGCAGACCGAACTCCTCCGACGTTTCAGCGAACGGGTGCATCCCGGCGGACGGCTCATCTATGCGACCTGCTCTCTCTGCCGCTCGGAGAACGAGGCCATCGTCGCAGCGTTCCTCGCGGATCGGCCGGAATTCACGCTCGAACCTCCGGCACAGACCTTCGGATTCCCGCCCGGTCCGCACGGCCTGGCGATCCTCCCCGGCCGGCATGACACCGACGGCTTTTTCGTGGCGTCCATGCGGAGAGCGTAGCGATCGGCTCGGTAGGGCTGCCCGCGGAATACGCTGAAAGACGCGGAAACCGGACTGCTCGACAGGAGGTAAGGGAGACGAGCAGGAGGTCGGAATCGGAAGCGGGTCGGAGATTGAAACGTCTCGATCAAATTCCACTCCGTTTGCTCAGTTATCTCCGGTGAGACGGATTGGGTATCGAGGATCGGTTCCGCGTCATTTCGCGTGTTTCGCGGGCCGAGCCAAGCGTCCCTGACTTTTTCATTGCCGCGGGGAGCCCCGGCCCAAGCATCGCCGCGTGGTTCCCGACGCCGACTACCGCATCAAGCTGCCTGTTTTCGAGGGCCCCCTCGATCTTTTGTTGTTCCTCATCCGGAAGAACGAGTTGGATATTTACGACATCCCGATCGAGGCCGTGACGCGCCAGTACCTCACCGTCCTGCGCTCGATGCAGCAGCTGGATCTCGAGGTTGCCGGCGAGTTTTTTGTGATGGCGGCCACGCTGATGGAGATCAAGAGCCGCATGCTCCTGCCGCGGGGCCAGGCGGCGATTGATCCCAACGCCGAGGATGGCGACGCAATGGACCCGCGCTGGGAGCTCGTGCACCAGCTCCTCCAGTACAAGAAATTCAAGGAGGCGGCCGGGAAACTCGACGAGCTTGCCCAGTTCCAGAACAACCTTCTGGCCCGTCACGTTTCCAGCCTGTCGATTTCCGACGGCGACCGGCCACTGCGCAGCGGTGATCGGATCGAGCTCTGGAATGCCTTCAACCTGGTGCTCCGTCGGCTGGCGGAGAAGCTCGTCGTGGGCGAGATCAAGGACGAACAAGTCACCGTCGCGGACAAGATGGAGGAACTGCTTGCCCGGATCCGGACCGAGAAGTCCTTTATCTTTTCCCATCTTTTTCCCGGACGCATCACCGTCCGCGTGCTTGTCGCCACATTTCTCGCCGTGCTGGAGCTGACCCGTCTGGGCAAACTGCGGGTGCGTCAGGACGAGGCCTTTACGGATATCGTGTGCGACGCAGTGGAGGAAGACGAAATGCCACTTGAAACACCGGCCGAAGCGAGCACGCTGACCTTGTGAGCAAAAAGCCGAGCAAGTCCGCCCGCCCGTCCAAGTCCGCACCCAAACTCCGGGCCGGCCTGCTCGGCATCGGTCTGGACAATGAGGACGGCCACAAGCGGATCACCCGGGGCGAGCAGTTTGTCCTCGTCGGCGGGTCGGATGAGACCCATGGCCGGATGACCGAGACGGCGATCAAGACCTTAGAGGAACTGAAGCGGCGCGACCGCCAGCTCGATGCAATTGACCCGCGCGAACTGGCGGAGATTGTCCATCAGTCATCGCCGCGTTGATTCCGCGGCAAACCTAGATAACTTCCCTCATCATGGCCGCCAACATCACCAACCTCGATTCCTCCTCCTTTAAGACCGCCATCAGCGGTGCCACGCCCGTCCTCGTCGACTTCTGGGCGCCCTGGTGCGGCCCCTGCAAGGCCATTGCGCCCATTCTTGAGGAGCTCGCCACGGAGCTCGGCGACAAGGTCTCGATCGCCAAGGTGAATGTGGACGACAATGACACGATCGCGGCCGAGTACGGCATCCGCGCGATCCCGACGATGCTCCTCTTTAAAGGCGGTCAGCTCGTAGAGACCTTCGTCGGCATGATGCCCAAGGCCGCGCTCAAGGAAAAGCTGCTCGCCAAGATCTGAGTGGGGTCCCGCCCTGATCCTTTGCCCGCATGGCCCCGGCCGCGCGGGCTTTTTTATGCCCGGCGCAGCTTGACCCGGTCGCACCCACTCGCCCGCGGACGTCAGCGACTGGCCAGAATCCAGGCAGAGAGCAGCACCGCGTACATCGCCACGTAGCGCCCTGTCCGGCCCAGGAGCAGGATGAGGTCAGCGGGGGCCGTCATCCGCCGTAGATCCGCCATTTGCCGCAGCGCAACGGGCGCAAGGACCAGCGGGACGACTAAGGCCGGCAACCAAAGCCCCGTGCCCTCGATCGCCACAACCGCCACGGGCACCGCCAGAGCCAGGGCATGGGAAAGCCCGAACTGCCACCGGGCAGAGCGCCGCCCCCAGCGAACCACGAGCGTGCGCTTGCCCGCTTTGGCATCGGTCTCGACGTCGCGATAATTGTTCACGACCAGAATGTTGGCCGCGAGCAGACCGACCCCCGTCGCCACCAGCCCCGCAGAAAGGGTCACCGTGCCCACCTGCACGAAGTAGGTCGCACAGACCGCGACCAGCCCGAAAAAAAGAAACACGAAGAGGTCGCCGAGCCCGTGGTAGCCGAGGGGATACGGACCGCCCGTGTAAGCCACCCCGCACACGATGCTCGCGACACCCACCACGAGCAGCGGCCACCCGCCATGGGGCAGCAGGCTCAGCCCGGCTCCGAAGGCCAAGGCGAAGACCGCGATCATCGCCCGCTTCATCACCGGGGGACTCACCCACCCGGCCGCCACCGCCCGCTTCGGCCCCACGCGCTCCGCCGTGTCGGCGCCCTGCACAAAATCGTAGTAGTCGTTGGCAAAATTGGTCCCGACCTGAATCAGGAGCGCAAAGACCAGGCAGCCCAGCGCCGCGAAGCCGATGAACGCGCCATCACGCCACGCCAGCGCTGATCCCACCAAAACCGGCGCCACCGCGGCCGGCAGCGTCTTGGGCCGCGCGGCCGCCAGCCAGATTACGAGGGAAGACGGGCGGGTGCTCACTCCGGCCAGCGTCGTCCAGCGGCTGCCGGCCAGTCAATCCCCGCGCAGCCGGCCGTTCCTCACAGTCCACCCATGTCCGCAATATCCGTCCGGGCCGGCTCGGCCGACTCCGCCCACAGGATCATGCCCGCGCCAACCGTCGCGTGGGTGAACTCATCCACAAGGATGAAACTCCCCGTCGTGCGGTTGCGCCGGTAGGCGTCAAAGACCAGCGGCACGCTCGAACGGATCTGGATGCGACCGATGTCGTTCATGCCCAGGCTCACGTCGCCTTCCTGCTTGTGCAGCGTGTTGATGTTGACCTTGTAGCGGATCGCCTTGATCGCGCACTTCGCCTCGCGCGTCGTGTGGCGGATCAGGTACTTGCCCTGGGATTGAAGCGGCTTCTCCGAAAACCAGCAGATCATGGCATCAATCGTCTGGCTGACCTGCGGCTGGTTGTTGGCCTTGGCCAACTGGTCACCGCGGGAGAGGTCAATCTCGTCCTCGAGCGTGATCGCGACCGACATCGGGGCAAAGGCCGAGGTGAGTTCGCCGTCGGGCCCATGGATGGACTTCACGCGCGAGGAAAAACCGGATGGCAGCGCCACCACCTCGTCACCCCGCTTGAAGACGCCGCCGGCGATGCGGCCAGCAAAGCCGCGAAAGTCATGGTGCGCGTCGTGGTTGGGCCGGATCACGGTCTGAACCGGGAAGCGCGGATCCACGTGATTGGCGTCACTCCCGATATAGACCGTCTCGAGCGTATAGAGGAGCGGACTGCCTTGGTACCACGGCATACGGGCCGACGCATCGACCACATTGTCGCCATGGAGCGCGCTGATCGGGATGAACTTGATGTCGGGGATGTCGAGGCGCGAGGCAAAGGCGGCGTACTGCGCGACAATCTCGTTGAAGCGCTCCTCCGACCAGCCCACCAGGTCCATCTTGTTCACGCAGAGCACGACATGCGGAATGCGGAGAAGCGAGGCGATGAAGGAGTGGCGGCAGGTCTGCTCGATCACGCCCTTGCGCGCGTCGACCAGCACGATCGCGAGGTTCGCAGTCGATGCGCCCGTGACCATATTGCGCGTGTACTGGATGTGGCCGGGGGTGTCCGCGATGATAAACTTGCGCCGCGGCGTGGCGAAATAGCGGTAGGCGACATCGATGGTGATCCCCTGCTCGCGCTCCGCGCGAAGGCCGTCGGTCAGCAGCGAGAGATTGAGGTGGTCCTCGCCCCGCTGCTCGGTCGCGCGCTCGATCGCCTCGAGCTGGTCCTCGAAGACGGCCTTCGAGTCGTAAAGCAGACGGCCGATCAGGGTCGACTTGCCGTCATCGACGGAACCCGCGGTGGTGAACCGCAGGAGATCCATGGAAAGGTAGGTGGTGTCGGAAGACATGGGCGAAAATGACCAATGACCAATGTGCAATGACCAAGGCCCAACCGACGGATTCCGATCCATTGGTCATTGGGAATTCGTCATTGGAAAATTTTAGAAGTACCCCGCCTTCTTGCGGTCTTCCATGGCGGTTTCAGAGCGCTTGTCGTCGGCGCGGGCGCCGCGCTCGGCCAGGCGGGCGGTGGCGACTTCCTGGATGATCTCGGCCAACGTGCCGGCGGTGCTTTCAACGGCGCCCGTGCAGGTGGCGTCACCGACCGTGCGGAACCGGACCTGCTTCCGCTCGTAGCGCTCGTCCCCGATCAGCGTGATGAAGGGCGTGTGGGCAAGCAGCACGCCGCCCCGGTTCACGACCTCGCGCTCATGCGTGAAGTAAATCGTCGGGATCGCCAGCTTCTCGCGGACGATGTACTGCCAGACATCCATCTCGGTCCAGTTGGACAGCGGGAAAACGCGGAAGTGCTCGCCCGGGTGCTTGCGACCGTTGAAGAGATTCCAGAGCTCGGGGCGCTGGTTCTTCGGATCCCACTGGCCGAATTCATCCCGATGCGAAAAGAAGCGTTCCTTCGCGCGGGCCTTTTCCTCGTCGCGACGCGCGCCGCCAAGGCAGGCGTCGAATTTGAACTCCTCGATCGCGTCGAGCAGCGTCACCGTCTGCAGCGAATTGCGCGAAGGATTGGGCCCCTTCTCCTCCTGCGCCCGGCCCGCCGCGATCGAGTCGGCCACCCGACGGATGATGAGGCGTGCACCGGTCGCGGCGACCAGCTCGTCGCGAAAGGCGATCGTCTCGGGAAAGTTATGCCCCGTGTCGACATGCACGAGCGGGAACGGAAGGCGCGCGGGCGCGAACGCCTTCTGGGCGAGGCGGACCATCACGATCGAGTCCTTGCCGCCAGAGAAGAGCAGGGCCGGACGCTCGAACTGCGCCGCGACCTCGCGCATGATGAAGATGGCCTCGTGCTCCAGCTGGGCGAGGTGCGTGAGGTTGAACGAACTCATGAAACCGGAGGCGTGGCAAGGTGGAGCCGCGGGCGCACCCAGGTGTACAGGCGGGCGAGCGACGCCTCGAGCGTCTCGCTCTCCGTGGGGATGACTTCCGCGGGGTCGGAAGGAAGGGGCGGCTCAAAGGCAGAGTCCCGCCCGGTGAAGTCGGCTACGGCGCCGGACGCAGCCTTGGCGTAAAGTCCCTTCGGGTCGCGCCGGAGGCAGGTTGCGTAGGAAGCATCAACGTAGATTTCGATCAAGTCATCCGCCCCGACAATGCCACGCACCAGCGCCCGATGCGCGCGCAAGGGAGTGATGAAAGAGCAGATCGTGATGACCCCCGCCTGCAGAAAGAGTTTGGCGACCTCGGCCACCCGGCGGAGGTTCTCGACGCGGTCCTCGTCGCTAAATCCGAGGCCCCGGTTGAGACCGGTGCGAACATTGTCTCCGTCCAAAAGATGGGTCACTGCTCCCTCGGCCGCTAAGCACCGCTCGAGCCCCACGGCCAAGGTGCTCTTGCCGGACCCGGAAAGGCCGTACAGCCAGATCACGCGTGCCCGCTGGCCGCGGGAAGCCTCCTTCTCCGCGCGGGAGAGAACCCGGTCGAAGATCGGATGAAGATTGTCAGGCGCGGTCATTTGTTCAGTATCTTTATAAATATGGTAATTTAATTCTTTAAGGAGCAAATCAAAAACTGGGGGACGGTCACCAACCTCTGCGTCCTCGTCCCTAGACCCTTCCCAATCCGGGCGCAATCCCACAGCGTTGCTTGGCCGATCCGCCGGGATCTGCTCCGGAACAGTCACCCGAAAAACCGGGGAATCGCACCCAGGTGCCTACCTATCACGAATACCCCTCCGCCCCACCGCCGGCCGCCCCGTTGGGGATAAACCCTCGTCAGCGGATTGAAAACCCTTCGAACTGAGGCGGGCGAGTGGAGCCACTGCGCTCCGTCTTGCGAATGTAACCATGCAGGCGCACCTCGACCGCAGCCACGAACGCACTGAGCTCCGCCGCCCGACCCTCCACCTGAAGCTGCACCCTCCCGTCCGGCAGATTGCCGACGTACCCGCTGACCTCGAACTCCTTGGCCACCTGGAGGGTCTGGTAGCGAAAGCCGACGCCTTGGACGTGGCCCGTGAAGAATACCGTTTCAAACTGCACTTCAAGCATGGGAAGGACGGGAGGTTAGCAAGCCCGGCCGCCGTCATTCAATCAACAAAAGTCACACCGGGGTTCCTCCGGAGATTTTTCATTGCATTTTAGGCAACCCGTTGCACGGTGCTTCCCGGGTCACCGACCTTTTCTGAATGAGCAATTTTGATTCTGATATCCCCTCGGACAATGAGTGGGAAGATCGCGGCGAACTGGCCTGGAACGAGTTCGACTGGGAGAACTATCTCCGCGGGCAGGACGAGATGATTCTTCGCTACATTGCCTTCTACGAAAAGCTCAAGGGCCACCCCGAGCGCCTCGACGAGGTCGCGCACCAGATGGGCTGGGATGAGGAGAGCTGGAGCACCGATGGTGATTTTGAGAGCAGCGATGCACCGGCGAGCGAGGATGCGGCCAGTGCGGCGAGCGAATTCGACGCCGAGCCCTACACGCTGCACAAGAACCCGATTTTCATCGCGACGAAGGCCATCTACCTTGGCCTGAAGCGTTCGTGGGAGCGTCTCGCAGATGATCCTGCGCGCGTCGGCCAGCCCCTTGCCCTTTCGTTCCATGCCTCACTGTACCGCGCCGAGGAGCAGGCGATACTCGCGATCCAGGCGCTCGATTTCGGCGACTACGCGATGGCGATCAGCCTCTTCAAGCGCTCGCTCCGCGAGTTGAACCAGTCGCTGGCGCTGCTCAGCGCGGACGGCTCCCGTGAGGGTCGGGCCCTCGCTTACTTCCGCGAGGATGCGCTGCCCCGCCTCT